>JALSQH010000041.1 GCA_026985515.1 bacterium | reverse complement strand
TGTTGTAGTGGGATTGACTAAATCTTACGATTTCCCCGTAACAGATGATGCTTATCAGAAAACACTGAACGGTAATGGTGACGCATTCATAGCAAGATTTGACAATTCCCTGGATCACTTACTTTCTTCAACTTACATTGGTGGAGGTGGTTATGATTATGCTGTAGGGGTAACTTATGATTCTAATAAAAATATCTTTATCACAGGTAACGCTTTCTGGAAGTTTCCCACATCATCAGGGGCTTTTCAGGAGGATTGGAAAGGGGGAGTGGATACTTTTATTGCTAAATTTTCTGAGAAACTCAAATTTAAATCTGCCACTCTTTTTGGAGGAGGGCGTGAGGAATTTGTATATGATATATGTGTGGATGAAAACGGGAAGGTATATGTGGCCGGGAAAACAACTTCTTCTGACCTTCCTGTTAAGGATGGTTATGATATGACCAAACACGGGTATAGTTGGGATGGTTATATCGCTTCATTGAGTAATGATCTTACTTCTCTAAATTCTGACACTTTTCTTGGTGGAAGCGGCGATGAATCTGTTGAATCCCTTTACTGTAGTGGTGGAAAAATTAATGTAACAGGATGGACAGGTTCAGGCGACTTTCCTGTAAGTAATAACGCTTTTCAACAATTAAAAGGGGGCAACACTGACATTTTTATTTCAGAATTAACAGGTGATTTGTCAACTCTTGAATACTCCACTTTTGTCGGCGGTGGTTCATATACTGAGATCAGGAGCATGGCTGAAGGGAAAAACAATGATATTTATGTGGCAGGGAAAACAGATTCGCCAGATTTACCGCTCTCTGGTTCACATTGGAGGGATTTTACGAGGGGTTCAGATGGATTTGTAGCAAGGATAAGTGATGATCTTTCAACTATTTATAGTCTTACCTACATAGGGGGAAGTGGAAGCGATGGAGTGGTCTCTGTTGAGATAGGTGAGGATGGTTCAGTTTTTGCCGGTGGCTGGACCACATCATACGATTTCCCTGTGACTGCTGATGCCTATCAGTCAGATAATAAAGGGGAACAGGATATATTTCTGGTGAAATTTTCTCAGAATCTTGACGGGTTGTTAGCTTCCACATATCTTGGTGGTAGTGATAAAGATGTGCTTCATTCCATTGTTTCAGATGGCTCTGATATTTTTATTACGGGGTGGACAAAATCTTCTGATTTCCCTGTCAATTCTTCAGCTTACCAGGATTCATATGGAGGAGGAGATGCTTACAATATCGGAGGTGATGTTTTTATTGTAAGGCTGGATAGATTTCTTGATGTGAAAGATTCAACCTATTTTGGAAGAGGTGAAAATGATTCTGGTGAGGATATTTACATCTACGGGGAAAATGTTTATCTTGTCGGCTGGACACTATCCAGCTCTTTGCCTGTAACTGCCTCAACTTTTCAGGATAGTAATAATGGAGATAAAGATTGTATTCTTGCAGTTTTTGACGAAGATCTGACTTCACTCAAACATTTTTCATATCTTGGTGGTTCAGAGGAGGATATTTGTAGATCAATTGTTGTTAACAATGGTGTTGTGTATATTGCAGGTACGACCCGATCAGATGATTTTCCAGTTTCTACAAATGCATATCAAAAATCTCATGCAAGAAATATAGATGTTTTTGTTGTTGCAATGGATAAGTATTTTCAGTCTGTGAGCAGTGCTACATATTTTGGAGGTCAATGTGATGATGTTGCAAACAGAATCGGGGAGAATGAAAAGGGAATATATATAACTGGGTGGACATGCTCCGATGATTTACCTGGAGGAATATATACCTTCCAGAAAACATTTGGAGGCAGGAGGGATGGTTTTATGGTTCAATTTTCTCCGTCTCTGACAGATGTGACTTTCTTTACCTATCTTGGAGGTAGTAATTATGACGATGCAAATTCACTCATTGTCGAATCTGATGGGGTTTTTGTAGGTGGATGGACGAAGTCCAGTGATTTCAATATAGAATCTGTGAATTCTTCATTTACCAGTTGTGAAGATGGATATATTATCTATTTCCCTGTCTCCTTTATGAATGATTCTTTCCCCATCATTGAGGAGTTTTCAGCCTATCCTTCCTCTGGTACGGCGCCACTAAAAGTAACTTTATCTGTAAATGCCTCAGATCCAGATGGAGATCCACTCAAGTACAGTTATGATTGTGACTCAGACGGGAATTATGATGTAACAGATAGTAGTAGTACAACATTTATTTGTAATTATTCAAACCCGGGTACATTTACCGCCATGGTTGTTGTGAGTGATGGTAGAGGTGGAAGAGCTCTTGGGAGAAAAATGATTGAAGTATTTCCGTCATCAGGATCAAATGAGGGTTCCGGCCAGAACAATAGTGGATCTTCAGAAGGAAGTAATGGGAATATAAAAAGTGGATCTTCCTCCAGTAAAAAATCCTCCGGTTGTGGATGCCGTGTAGGTGAGAGTGGCAACAACTGGGGTGACTTTGTGGTGATGCTTTTTCTCCTATCTATATGGATTGGAGTGAGGAGGAGGGAGAGAGTTTAAAGCCAGTTTTCACGGGAAGTATTCAAGCCCGGGTTTTTTCTTTTACCCCTGTATGTTATAATTAAACTATGAAGAAACTTCCTTTGGGTGTAAATGATTTTAAAAAAATTAGATCAGAAAACTATATCTATGTGGACAAAACACGATTTGTTTATGATCTTGTGACAAATGGGGAGTATTACTTCCTTTCCCGCCCGAGGAGATTTGGCAAAACTCTTTTAGTTGATACCCTTCGCAGGTTATTTGAGGGCAGGAAGGAACTCTTTGAAGGTCTATATGTTTATGATAAATGGGACTGGGGGAAAAAGTTTCCAGTGATAAAGATAGATTTTAGTTCAGGTGATGTTCAGAGCGTTGATGCATTGAAAGAGGTTATAATTGATAATATTGAGGATCATAAAAAGAAGTACAGTGTTGATTTTCCAGATAGTGACCAGATGGGATTGCTCTTAAAAAAACTTGTTGTCTCACTTTTTGAGAAGTACAATTCACAGGTTGTAATTTTAATAGATGAGTATGACAAACCAATTCTTGATAATATCACTGATAGAGAACTTGCGAGGAAATTGAGAAGGATTCTTTCAGATTTTTATGGAGTAATTAAGGGGCTTGATGAGTATGTGAGGTTTGTTTTTCTGACGGGGGTGAGTAAGTTCAGTAAGGTAAATCTCTTTAGCAAATTGAATAATCTCAGCGATATTACATTGAATAGGAAATATTCAACTATCTGTGGATACACAGAAAGTGAGCTGGATAAATATTTTTCAGATTTCCTTGCTGGTGTTAATCGTGAAGAGGTAAGAGAGTGGTACAATGGGTATTCGTGGCTTGGAGAGAGAGTGTATAATCCCTTTGACATCCTTCAACTCATAGACAATGAATTCTTTTTCAAAAATTACTGGTGGGAGACGGGAACCCCTACATTTTTGATTGAATTAATGAGAGAAAATAGATATTTTATTCCAGATCTTGAGGAGATAGAAGCCACAGATGAGATCCTTGGCAGTTTTGATGTGGATTATATTGCAGTTGAGGCTCTGATGTGGCAGACGGGGTATCTGACCATAAAGGGTACAAAGAGAGTGGGTCCCAGAACCTACTACAAACTCTCATATCCCAATCTTGAGGTTAAGATGTCCCTGAATGATGTTATACTGAACTATCTGAGCAGCCTGAGGGAGAACACCAAGAGCAGGCTTGGAGAGGAGTGTTACAATTCCCTTGCCTCTGGAGATGTGGAGAAGTTTATTGAGGTGATGAAGAGATTACTTGCCTCACTGCCCTACACCTCCTATACAAAGAACGAAATAGCTAAATATGAGGGTTACTACATCAATGTGATTTACTCATTTCTTGCTTCTCTTGGTCTTGATATAACTGCGGAGGATATTACAAATAAAGGGAGGATAGATCTAACAATAAGGGTTGAAGGTAAGATATATGTACTTGAGTTGAAGATGTCTCGTATTGGGGAGGATCCCTTGAGTCAGGTAAGAGAGAAGAAATATTATGAGAAGTATGTTGGCAAGGGTGAAATCTATCTTGTAGGTCTTGTTATAAGTGATGAAGAGAGGAATGTGGTGAAGTTTGAATGGGAAAAAGTGAAATTATTATAGAAAAATACTATTTAAAGCCCCGGTAGCTCAGCCCGGATAGAGCACAGGCCTCCGGAGCCTGGTGTCGCAGGTTCGAATCCTGTCCGGGGCGCTTTATGCTAAATATCAGTGATTATCCCCATAAAGAGCGGGGATTTTGTTTTCGCATCGTGTATAACAAATATGAATGGATGATCAACCCTGAATACAGGTCCTTCTCTAATACAGGTCACAGCAGCTCCCACAACCGTAACTGCTGCAGCCTCCGTCCCCTTTTCATCAACTTTAATGTAAGTTTTGTGCATTACATTACTTATAAAAAAGTTTGATTTGGGCGTTAATCCTTTGAAATTGGCTCTGTCCGGAAGAAAGGGATCTACCATTCCTAAAGTCTTGAGGAAGTCTTTAACCTCAATAGCAGGAGAGGAGTATTCAAACCTGGGTAATTCCACCTTAACTTCCATTTCCTCTGCCCTGCTCCACAGGTCAAACAGATCTGTGAGGGCTGTGGCAGGAAGATCGTAGATACTGATACCCGGATCAGGAAGGATTATGGTCATGTAGAATTTTTTATTTCCATAGGGAAGGGATAGTAACTTAAAGTTCTCACTTTCCAGATACTTAAATTTATCAGCATGTTGCATCATACTTACTTTTTTCACCTCTCCATTGATATTGGTGAAAATATCATCATGTGTTGCTCCAGGATCAAATGGATGTGTCCATTTCCCGAAAAAGTAGATAGCGTTAACAAGCATTGTAACCATTGTATCAGGGATCCGGTCAACAATCTTGCTGATCTTCCCATTCGTTTTCTCATTCACCCAGTTGTTGAGTTTGCTGGTTGTGGCGGTATCAAATGGTTCATCGGGAAAAATTGATGCATAGAAGTAATCCCTGCACCTTGATATGTAGGAGTCATACACTGGAAAACCTTCCCTTATCCAGACAGAATTGGCAATATCAAAATCTATTGATGAGTCAAGATTCTCCAGAATCAGAAACAAACTTTTGTAATTTTCCCCCACTGACTCAGTTGTCATACCCGGAAACCCGAGAACTTCGCTCATCTGCTGATATGTTTCGCCTTCTGCTCCCATAAGTGCCATACCAAGGGCCATAGAAATACTGAAAGGTGATATTACAAGATTTTTGTTTTTGAATGTTTCAGAGGTTATCATTTTACTGAAAAGGTTGAATCCAAAATTTCTGATTCCTGAGAGGATCACCTTTTCATCTTTACTGAGAGGTCTTGTTGTATCAACGATGGGGTATCTGTTTATGGGCTGATTCTCCTTCTCTTTGCTCCCCGAGCAGGCTATTATAGAGAGGATAAGAATAAAACTCAGGAAGTATGATAAGTACTTCATTTTACCCTCCTTTTTAAATATGTTAGCACATCTTGTGCCCGATTTGAAGAACATCTTTTTTGTTTTGGATTAGTCTCTTTTCTTATCATAATTTCTTGTGATAACTGGTAATCTGTGTTATCATAAAAACTAGAGGGTGGTGATGCAGTGGTGGAAAATACTTTTATTTGAAGCTTACGCATGGTTCAGGAGAAGGGAAGCGGAGTGGAAGGAGAGGGGAATTCCTCCCAGGGAAGGTTTTAAGGAGGAGTTCTCCATTCCTGAAGAGGATAAGCAGAGGCTGAAGGAAGAATTTGGCAGGGCAAAGGAGGAGTGGGTTAAGGCTGCAAAGCAGGTTAAGGATTATGTTGTGGATGAATTTCGCAGATGGTGGAATGGTGAGGATTAATTTACCGGATGCCCTTTATGCACATATTGATTGTCCTGGACATGCGCCTCCAGTTTTTTGCAATTTTGCTCAGTTAGCTTTCTGAAATAAAACAGAAAATTTGAAATTCATTACAAAATTGCTCAGCTATTCAGTTCCATCATAATAGAAGAGGATATGGAGAAAATGGAAAAACTGTTTGAATATATTTATTCTGATGTAAAGTACAACAGAAAGGAACTCTACCACGCACTGAGGAAACTCTCCGACATTTTCCTTGAGAATGGAATTGTCAATTATTTTGATAAGGAGAAAAATCTTTTTGCCTATCTTTACTATTTTTATCCACAGAATGTTTTGAAAAATTATCAGGTTCTGAAAGAACTCCAGTTATCAAAGTTTTTCAATAAGTTCCGGTATAAAAAGATGAATGTTGTGGATCTTGGGGCGGGACTTGCACCATCAACAGCCGCTCTTCTTCTTTTTCTTGGTGACATAAAGGTGTTTCCCCAGCTTGAAATCACCGTGGTTGAAAAGTCCAGACTGGCAATAGAATATGCAAATAGGCTCATTCACAAAGTTCTCAGAAGCCACAGAAGCGGGAAAACCTCCATAAAGATCTTTCGTGGTGATTTCAGAAAATTTGTTGATAAGGTGGATGGTCCCTTCGATTTAATTTTTATGAGCAATTCCTTCAAAGAATTTTACAAAAAGCTTGGCGATTTCTCCTTCATGGATAGACTATCGGAGATGCTCTCCCCTGAGGGTATGATTGTAATTATTGAGCCTGGCGCCAGAAGAGAGTCAAGGGATCTCATTGCTTTGCGGAACTACGCCATAACTTCCTCCGGACTCTACATCTATGCTCCATGTACATTCACAGGGCTCTGTCCCATTACAGAGAAAAAGGAGGAGTGGTGCCACATATCACGGCCCTGGGATCCACCAGAACTCGCCAGGGATCTTGGAAATATGCTGAAGAGGGATTTCAAAAGAATCAAGTACAGTTATGTGGTACTTGCAAAGAGGAATATCAACTTTTCAAGATATGTTTTAAAAAAGGCTCCGGAAGGTGGGGAGGTGTGGCACACCTTCACTGAGTTGAGAAAGGAAAAGGGGAAGATAAAAATAAGGGCGTGCAATGAGAAAAAGTGGGTGGAAATTGAGAGACTTGACAGACACAGAAATGAGAACAACAGAGATTTTGATAAATTGCAGAGTCACACCCTCGCATGGTTCAAAAATCTACAGGAATTGCAGGAGTGGGTGCTGAGGGTGGGAGAGGATTCAGTTGTGAAAATCCTCTACACTCTGGAGTAGCTGGAAAATGACGGTGGACTACGATGTAGTTGTTGTGGGGGCTGGTCCTGCTGGCTTAACCTCTGCGTATCACCTTGCCAGAAAAGGTTTCTCAGTTGCTGTACTGGAAAGGGGAGGAAAACCGGGTGAAAAAAATGTGATGGGTGGGGTTCTTTACCTTGAATATTTTCGCAGAGCGTTTCCAGATCTAACGCCTCCATATGAGAGGGAAGTTGAAGCTGAGTCTCACTTCTTCATTTCAGGCAGGTCTGTTTCAACTGTTTCCCTCAGAAAGTACGATTCTAAATCTTCCGCAGTAACGCTTTTCAGGGCAAAGTTTGACCCGTGGCTCGCAGAAATAGTGAAAAGAGAGGGAGTCACGATTTTTACCGATACCCTTTTTACGGGATTCGAAGAGCGGGAAGGAAAAATTTTTGTCAGAACAGACAGGGGAGACCTGTCCGCCAGGTACCTCGTTGGTGCCGATGGAGTGAATTCCACCGTGGCTGAAAAAAGCGGTATTCACGGGAAATTACCTCCTGAGAATCTCTTTGCAAGTGTCAAGATGGTGATCAGATTATCACAGGAGGAAATCGAAAGAAGATTTAATCTCTCTCCCGGCAGGGGCATAATTATAGACATAATAGGACATCCCGATTTTAATCTCCCCGGGGGAGGATTCATATACACCAATCGTGACTCCATATCCTTTGGTACGGGAGCCAAGGTAAGTTTCCTTATCAGGCACAGGGTTTCCGTCTTTGATCTGCTCCAGACTCTTGCGGAACATCCTTTTATAAGTAGACTCATTGAAGGAGGGGAACTGGTTGAAATTTCCACTCATCTCATACCCTTTGGCTATCCATCTTTCTTTTCGCCGGTGTTTGCGAGGGGTAGGGTATTTCTCACAGGTGATGCTATGGGTTCAACCACGGGGGATCTGAGCGGACTCCCTGTGGCTTTTCTGAGCGGTATTGCTGTTTCAAAAACCATTGAAGAACTCGGGCATTCAGGAGATTCCAGCAGGTTGTACCTCAGACACCTTGCAGAGGTGGGACTGCTCAAAATTTTCAGAACAACCCGTGTCTATCACCTCCTCTTCCGGAGGAGCGAAAAGGTGGAAAAGTACCTTTCCAAGCTTCTTTTTTCAGCTTCACTTTGCCTCAATTCTATCGGTGAAACAGGGATCTTCAGTGAAATAAAGGAGGTATTTAAGGAAAGAGAAAAATTCTCCTTTGAAGGCAGGGAAGTCAGAGATCTTGTACAGGAAAAACTTGACAGAAGATTTGCTGAAGGTTTCATAACCCTCGATGAACCAGACAGGTGTCTGAAATGTGAGAATAAAAACTGCCTTAAAATGTGTCCAGGCAAGGTGTATGAAGAGAGTGACTCAGGGATTGTGGTGAGAGATTATCGCTGCCTTGAATGCGGTTTTTGCAGATACTTCTGTGAGTATGATAATATTAAGTGGAGTTATCCACCCGGTGGAAAGGGGGTTATTTACAAGTATGGATAGGAGAAGTGAAATGGATGAAAAGATCAGAGAAATTCTCATCGAGTCTCAGAGGAGCGAATTAACAGAGCATCTGATTTACAGAAATCTTGCCAGAATAGCCGAAGGGAAAAACAGAGAGGTACTTGAAAGAATTTCAAATGAAGAGTTATCACACCACAATGTGTGGAAAAAATACACGGGAGTCGATGTTAAGCCCAATAAATTTAAGATTTTCTTTTACACCTTGATTGCGAGAATTTTCAGTTTAACATTCGCCATAAAGATGATGGAGAAGGGAGAAACTCTTGCTGAAAACAAGTATGAACAGCTGGTAAGTGAGATCCCCGAGGCGAAAAGCATTCTGGAAGATGAGGAGAGGCATGAGAGTTCATTGATTGAAATGATAGATGAGGAGAAGATAAATTACATCGGTTCCATGGTGCTTGGAATAAATGACGCAATTGTTGAATTAACGGGAGCCATAGCAGGACTGACTTTTGCCATGCAGAACACCCGGCTTGTGGGTCTATCCGGTTTAATTATGGGAATAGCTGCCGCCCTCTCCATGTCTGCATCTGAGTATCTCTCCCAGAAGTCGGAATCAGACGGGGATAAAAATCCGCTGAAAGCCTCATTCTACACGGGACTCGCGTATGCAATGACAGTGGTTGTGCTTGTTTTCCCCTACTTCATTTTCTCCAATTACCTCTACTCTCTGGCGCTGATGTTTTTTGATGCTGTTCTTGTAATACTTTTCTTTACCTTTTTCCTCTCCGTTGTTAAAGATGCGCCTTTTAAAAAATCCTTCCTTGAAATGGTGCTCATAAGTTTCGGTGTGAGCTTTATCTCCTTTGGAATAGGCCTGCTTGCAAGGAAGTTTCTCAATGTTGATATCTGATTGTATACATTATACAGATTTAGCAGAGGATGATATTGGAAAAATCTTTAAGTTTCAAATAGTTATAATCTAAAGTGCCATAATTTAAATTGACATAAGTCTCCTGCCCTATATAATAAAAGCGAATTTCCTGAAAAAGTAAACGGAGGGAAAATATGGAAAAAAGAAAACCGCTTATTACCTGGACGAAGGTTGACGAGGCTCCATATCTTGCAACATTTTCGTTACTTCCTGCAGTGGAGAAGTTTTTAAAGGCAGCAGATATTGATGTGGAGGTAAAGGATATTTCTGTTGCAGGAAGAATACTGGCAAATTTCCCCGATTTTCTCAGGGAGGATCAGAGAGTCCCTGATGATCTCGCAGAGTTGGGGGAGAGGGTTTTCAATGATCCCTATGTAAATATAGTTAAGTTACCAAACATCAGTGCCACCGTGGTTCAGTTGAAGGATGCCATAAAGGAGCTGAGGGAGAAGGGTTACAATGTCCCGGAATATCCCGACGAACCCCAGACAGAAGAGGAGAAAAAGATTCAGGAGAGGTATTCAAAAGTCACTGGAAGTGCAGTTAATCCTGTTTTGAGGCAGGGAAATAACATCAGAGCCGTTCCACTGCCTGTGAAGGAAAGTGCCAGGAAATACCCCGATGAAATGGCTGGTCTACCCCTGAAAGATTGGCCATCAAATTCAAGGACCCATGTTTCCCACATGGATGGTGGTGACTTCTTCGAGCATGAAAAATCCATTACATCGGAAAAGGATAAGAAGATAAGAATTGAATTCGTTGATAAAGAAGGAAATGTTCAGGTTCTCAAAGAGATAGATCTCACAGAGGGTGAGGTTTTTGATGGTACATTTATGGATGTTAGAAAACTTCAGGAATTTTTTGAAAAAGAGGTTGAGGATGCGAAGGAGAAGGGTGTCCTCTGGTCTGTACATCTCAAGGCAACCATGATGAAGGTTTCTGACCCTGTGATCTTTGGTTACGCTGTCAGAGCTTATTTCAAGGATCTTTTTGAAAAGTATGGTGATCTTCTGAAAGAGATTGGCTTCAAGCCAAGTGAGGGTCTTACAGGTCTTTACAGCAGGCTTGATAAATTGCCTGAGGATAAGAGAAAGCTGATCGAGGAAGAGATTCAGAAGATTTACGAGAAAAATCCTCCAATGTATATGGTTGATTCTAACAAGGGGATCACAAACCTTCACTCTCCAAATCTCGTTATCATTGATGCTTCCATTCCTCCAATAATAAGGGATGGTGGTAAAGCCTGGGGTCCCGATGGAAAGCCTCACGATGTTAAGATAATCGTTCCAGATAGAAGCTATGCCACAATGTATAAGGAGATCGTGGAAGATTGCAAGAGAAACGGAAAATTTGACCGTGCCACGATGGGATCAGTGATGAACATCGGTTTAATGGCCATGAAGGCTGAGGAGTATGGCTCCCACGACAAAACCTTCTTCGCTCCATCAGAGGGTAAATTCAGAGTTGTTGATGAAGATGGTAATGTTTTGATTGAGCATGAGGTCAGAGAAGGGGATATATGGAGAGGGTGCCAGGTAAAGGATATCGCCGTAAAGAGCTGGGTTGACATAGCGGTTGAGAAGGCAAGGGAAACCGGTAATACCACCATCTTCTGGCTGAATAAGGAAAGGGCACACGATGCTGAATTGATCAAGAAAGTCGAGAAGTACCTGAAGAATCACGACACCAGTGGCCTTGATATCAGGATTCTTGCTCCCCAGGAGGCAATGAAGGTTACTGTGGAAAAGGTCAGGAAAGGAGAAAATGTCATCGCCGTTACAGGAAATGTTTTGAGGGATTATCTCACTGACCTGTTCCCCATCCTTGAAGTTGGTACAAGTGCAAAGGTTCTCTCTGTGGTTCCACTCCTCAACGGTGGAAGACTGGTTGAGGCTGGTGCGGGTGGTTCTGCTCCGAGACATGTCTGGCAGTTCCTTGAAGAGGGTCACCTCAGGTGGGATTCCACAGCAGAGTTCACAGCTCTTATTGAGGCACTCAGGTTCATAGCACAGAAGTATGATTATCCAAAGGCAAAGATCCTTGCAGATACTGCTGAGGCTGCCCTCACAAAATTACTGCTCAATAAGCTCTGGCCATCAAGAAAGGTTGGGGAACTGGATACCAGAGGAGAACACTACTACTTTATAAGATTCTGGGCAGAAAATCTTGCTAATCAGGATGAGGATAAAGATTTGAAAGAAAAATTCTCAGGACCGGCTAAAGAACTGGCTGAGAAGGAGAAGCAGATTCTTGATGAACTCCTTAAAGCCCAGGGACACCCTGTGGATATTGGTGGTTACTACTTCCCTGACGAAGAAAAAGTGGCTAAAGAGATGAGACCATCTCCGACTCTGAACGCCATTATTGATAGCATGTAAGGTAAGGGGGGCTTCCCCCCTTTTTTTATCGGAATTTATAAATTCTCTCACAGATTTTCCAGAAGTACTTCAGGTAATTCAAGCCATGGAGTGGCAAGGATTTTTTCAGTGAGTTTTCTTTTTCTTTCCCCGGTGAAAACCACAAAACCCATTTTCAAGTTGTTTCTTTCAATATAAGCTTCCAGACTTTTCAGAGCCTGTTTCCTGATGGATTCTCCCCACTTAACCTCAATGGGAATGATATTTCTACCGCTTTTCACAATCCAGTTAATCTCCCTCTTCCCCTCTCGCCAGAAACATACTTCACCCCTGATATTGTGATTATACAGAGTTTTGAGTATAGTTGTGCCTGTCCATTGCTCGAACAAAATGCCCCATCTTTCATCTGGAAATTCGGGTATGTCAATCAACTCACTTAGAGTGTTGGTGATACCAGTGTAGAAGAAAAGATATTTCCCTGCTTTTGTACTTCTCCCCTTTTGGGTTGAGGTTGAGCAGTTTGGAATAAATGTTGCTATTAATGTATCAACGGGAATCTGAAAGTACTCTGAAATTGTCACATGAGAAACTCCGATATCCTGTGAGAGTTCTCTGAAACTTATTGGTCTTCCATAGGATTCTTAAGCTATCTTTAAAAAATTGGAAAAGTTACCTGCTCTTCTGACCAGAGCTTCCGCTTTTATTTCCTTTTCAAGATATGTCTCTGTATATGAGAATAAAAGGTCGGTGGCTGTTTTTTCTTTATTGTTGAAGACGAGAGTGAAAATTCTGGGCAGTTCACCAAATCTCAGGATCTTCTTCAGTGTTGCCTTTGAAAAATCTGGTAGATAACTTCTAATTTCTTCAATTGAAAGTGGAAGAAGTTTGAAAGAAAGGGCCCGTCCCGGTAATAGGTTTATCCCTTTTCTCTTCAACTTCCTGGCTGATGATCCGGTTAAAATGAATATCTTTTCTGTTTCATCTATGAGTGTTTGGATTTCATCAAGAAGTGAAGGTATTCTCTGAATCTCATCAATGAAAACAACCTCTTCCCTGGAGGCTGTGACTTCTTCTCTTAAAATGCGGGGATCGGTTTCAAACTTCCAAAGCAATATTTTGCAATGTTCGTTTATTCTTTTATAATAACCTTCAATGGGAAATTATGCTTGGATGTTAAACAATGATCGTTGAAACCAGAACAAGATCACTTATCAAGGCCTTTTCCTGGAGGATTCTTGCCACACTCACCACCATGACTATCGTTTACATAGTTTTTGGAAACCTTGAACTTGCAGGTGTTGTTGGTGGAGTTGAGTTTGTGGCCAAAATAGTCGTTTACTTTTTGCATGAAAGGGTGTGGAATAAAGTGAGATTTGGCAAGATTGAGGTTGAACCCTTTGTGATCTGGATAACGGGTCTTCCAGCATCCGGCAAAACAGAGATTGGAGATTTAGTTGCAGAGGAGTTGAGAAGAAGAGGTCTCAAGGTGGAGCGGCTTGACGGTAAGAACATCAGGAAACTCTTTCCCCAGACGGGGTTCACGAGACCTGAGAGGGTTCTTCACAATGAGAGAGTTGCATATTTTGCCTCAATTTTAGAGAAGAATGGCGTATTTGTGGTGGCCAGTTTTGTCTCACCTTATGAGGAAATGAGGAGATTTGCGAGAAGGATCTGCAAAAACTTCGTTGAGGTTTACCTGAAGTGCGATGTGGAAACGTGCATGAAGAGGGATAAGGAGGGACTTTACGAGAGGGCACTGAGGGGCGAAATAAAAAATTTCACCGGTATAAGTGACCCCTATGAGGAACCGGAAAACCCCGAAATTACAATTGATGTCAGAAAAACTGACAATGAAACTGCTGCGAGGGAGATTGTAAAGTATATCGAAAGAAGATTCCTCCGGGTTTAATTTTTAATGAAAGAGGAAAGCGGAATAAAAATTTCAGTTGCCATTGCCACCTATAATGGGGAGAAATTTATTGAGGAACAGCTTTATTCAATTTTGAATCAGACGCAACCCCCGGATGAAATAATCATAAGTGACGATGGTTCCACTGATAGTACCAGAGAAATTGCTGAGAAGGTTCTTTCAGGTGGTGGAATAAAATTTAGAGTAATCAGAAATACCGGGAAAAGAGGTGTTAATGGAAATTTTGAGAATGCGATTAAAAACTGCACCGGTGATCTGATCTTTCTCAGCGACCAGGATGATGTGTGGGAAAAAGAGAGAATTGAAACTGCTTTAAAAATGCTTTCCTCTGAAGAAAATGACAGAAAAAGTTTTTTCTTCTCAGACGCAGTTATAACAGATGAAAATCTTTCTCCCACGGGGAGAACAATATGGGGAATCAACGGCTTTGATGAGAAGGAAAGAAAAAAATTCAGAGAATCGCCTGAGTATCAGTTCTTTGCTCTCGTGAAGAGAAACTTTATTCCTGGTATGACCATGGCTTTCTGGAGAGAGAGTGCCGGGATCTTCCTCCCCTTTCCCGATGAATGGCACCATGATCACTGGATGGCTGTTATTCTGTCAGCGATTGGTTATAAGGGATTATTTTCTGAAAAACCTCTGGTTCTCTACAGACAGCATTCACAACAGGCCACAGGAGTCAGGAGAGTTGTAAGGTTACCCCACAGAGCATTTGCCAGGAAGTGCAGGCAGATGCTCGTGTTGTTCAGAAGATTAATGAAACTTGAGAGAGAAGGCATTCCGCTGATATTTTCAGATCCTCTTTATCTCGTTTTTTTAAAATCATGCCTTCTGAGACTCAGCAATATCTGAATGAATTAGCAAAAAATTCTCTTTCACATTAAAATTATGGGAAATGGGAGAGACTTTTAAGGAAAAACTTACCAGAATCTTCAGAGACAGCGAATACAGAGAGATCCTCCACGGCTCCGCATGGTCACTGGGTACAAAGGTTGTATCTCTTGGAGCTGGCTACATCAATACACTCCTCGTTGCAAGATTGCTTGGTGCAGAAGTTGTGGGTGTTAACAGTCTCACTGTTTCATTTTTTGCAATTGTCGGCCTTGTGGCAGGGCTTGGTTTTCCCACCGCTCTCGTTAGATTTGCTTCTCAGTATGAGAATGACTCAGCACTGGGTGGAATAGTCAGGAAAGTGGTTTTAACAAGTTTTCTCTTTGCCTCATTTGTGTCTCTACTGGTTATAATTTTTTCCCGCTGGATCGCGCTGGATGTTTTTGCTGAGCCGCTTTTGAGAATATATTTTATCCTTTACGCTGTGGTTTTCCCCTTTTCAGTTGCCGGAGGAGAGTTTATTGAGACAATAAGAGGTTTGCGAAAGATTAATGTTTCAGAGAGCATACGAAACTCAATGTCACTCATCAATTTCTTCTCCATCCTTCTTCTCTATTATGTTTTTAAGGTCAGGGAGACTCTGCCTGCTGTGGCCAATGTGATCATAGTGATGACAGTTTTTTCGGTGGCGCTTATAATGTTTCTGAAAATTTTCAGGAAGCGTGAAATTAAGGCTCATTCCAGTGTACCTTTCAAAGTGGTGCTGGAAACAGCACTTCCTCTCCTTTTAACATCATCCATGATGGTCATAATAGCCAACACGGATAAACTCATGCTTGGATATTTCAGTAACTCAAAAGAGGTGGGGATTTACTCAATAGCCTATAAACTCTCTCTCCTTGCAAGCATTGCTGTAACTTCCGTAAATATGATTCTTGCTCCAAAAATATCTCAGCTGTACTGGAGTTGCAGGATTGAAGAGTTAAAAAGGGTCGTCCGCTTTGGAGCGAGACTCTTTTTCTACTCGTCCCTGCCGGTAATGCTACTATACCTGATTCTACCTGATTTCATCCTTGGAATATTTGGGAAGGAGTTTACTGCGGGGAAATATGTCCTCATAATTCTCTCTTTTTCCCAGATGATCAACGCCTTTTCCGGTCCTGTGGGTTATTTTCTTATGATGACCGGCAGAGAAAAGGTGTTCAGAAATATTGTGGTGTAGCGGCTGTATTGAATGTAATTCTCAATTATCTTTTTATCCCCATCTGGGGCGCTACTGGAGCTGCCATCGGTTCTGGAATTTCAACAATTGTCTGGAACCTCTCAGCCCTTGCATATATATGGGTGCGATTTAAAATATATGTTGGTTACAAGCCGTTGTAGAGAGGAGTTTTGGAAAGAATTTTATGAACTGTTATAATAATCCACAATGGAGAAGCAAATGAAAAGAATAAAGCTTATTGAGTTACCCAAGATCTCAGACGAAAGAGGTAATCTTACATTTATTGAGTCTTTCAATCATATTCCTTTCCAGATTAAAAGAGTGTACTGGATTTATGATGTCCCGGGTGGGGAAATCAGGGGTAGCCATGCTTTTAAAAAAACTGAGGAATTTATTGTGGCTCTTTCGGGAAGTTTTGATGTTGTTTTGCATGATGGGGTAAAAGAATACAGGTATACACTTAACCGCTCATATTATGGTATTTATATTCCACAGCTGATATGGAGAACACTTGAAAATTTCTCTACAAACAGCGTATGTCTTGTTCTTGCAAGTGAATTTTATGATGAAAATGACTATATAAGAGAATTTGATAAATTTCTCTCCGAGGTAAAGAAGAAATGAATAATAGAATTACAGTCTATGATTGCTCAATAATAACTTTTCCCCGAATAGGTAACAGAGCAGGTAATTTAACTTTCGTTGAGAATAATATTCATTTGCCCTTTGAAGTAAAAAGAGTGTTTTATATTTACGATATACCAGGTGGGAAAAGCAGAGGGGGACATGCCCATAAAAAGACACATCAGTTGCTTGTTGCAGTAAGTGGTGCCTTTGATGTGATACTTGACGATGGGATTAACAAGCGAACGGTAACTTTAAACAGACCTTACTACGGGTTGCATCTCCCTCCAGGAATATGGGCTTCTCTTCAGAATTTCTCTTCTGGGGCTGTTTGTCTTGTTCTTACTTCTGAGTTGTATGACGAAAGTGACTACATAAGAGATTACGATGAATATTTAAGATACATGGGTGTTCTTTCCTGAAGGGGTAATATCAGATGGGTGATTCGAGTGAAGTTAAGTTCCTTGATCTGGCAAGAATAAATAAGCGCTTCGAAGAGGAAATAGTTGTTGCCATAAATAAGGTTTTTAAATCCGGGTGGTATATCCTTGGAGAGGAGGTTGCGAAGTTTGAAGAAGAGTTTGCTAAATACTGTGGTACGAAACATGCTGTTGGGGTGGGAAGCGGTTTGTCTGCTCTAACATTGATTTTCAAGGCTTATAAAGAGCTGGGTATCATGAAAGAAGGTGAAGAGGTTATAGTGCCTGCCAATACATACATAGCGTCTATTCTGGCTGTAAGTAATGCAGGGTTAACACCGGTACCTGTGGAACCAGATATTCACACTTATAATATCAACCCTGATGTTATTGAAGAAAAAATTTCAGAAAAAACAAGGGCAATAATGGTTGTCCACCTGTATGGACGAGTGGTAAATATGGAGAAAATTTATGATATTGCGAAAAAGTATGATTTGAAAATTATTGAGGATGTAGCACAGGCTCATGGAGCTGAGTGGAGAGGAAAAAAAGCAGGAAATCTTGGTGATGCTGCCGGTTTCAGTTTTTTTCCTACCAAAAATCTTGGTGCAATTGGAGATGGTGGAGCGGTTACTACAAATGATGATAAGCTCGCGGAAACGGTAAAAATTCTGCGTAATTATGGGAGCAGCAGAAAATACATTAATAAATATAAAGGTGTTAATAGCAGACTTGATGAAATACAGGCAGCAGTGCTAAGGGTTAAGTTAAAGTATCTGGACAATGATAACGAGAAGAGACGACAAATAGCAAAGATTTATGACAACTTTATAAATAATCCTGATGTCATAAAGCCCCAGCATCCAG
>JALSQH010000040.1 GCA_026985515.1 bacterium | reverse complement strand
AGCAGGAGAATGTATGCAAGGGCTTTTATGATAACTGCAGTGTGACCGTAAAATTCTTTTACCTTTCCAATTGTTCTGGGTATTTGGTAGTTTAGAAAGTATCTGTTTCCATTTTTTGATACTACTGGAACCGGTAAATAATCTTTTAAAAATTCTCTTACAGCCACAGGACCTGCTCCAGGCCCTCCCCCGCCATGTGGGGTTGAAAATGTCTTGTGCAGATTGAAGTGAAGAATATCTATACCCAGTTCAGAAGGTTTTACATACCCCATGAGGGCATTCATATTCGCTCCGTCACCATATACAAGTGCACCTTTTTTATGCAGAAGTTCTGATATGTCGTAAAGTTCTTCTTCAAAGATTCCCAGAGTATTCGGGTTTGTTATCATAATTCCTGCAATTCTGTCATCCAGAATCTTTTTTACATCATCAACTGTGAGATAACCTTTATCTCCAACCTTTACTGATACAACTCTGAATCCCGCCATTCTGCTTGAAGCGGGATTCGTTCCATGAGCTGTGTCAGGAATAATGACAGTATCCTTTCCTGTCTTTCTATCTTCATGATAAGCTTTCATAATAAGCATGCCTGTGAGTTCTCCATGTGCACCTGCAGCAGGTTGAAGGGTAACGCCCGGTAAACCAGAGATCTCCGCAAGGGCTTCCTGAAGCATGTACATTATTTCCAGTATACCCTGAACATCTTCCTCTTCCAGATATGGATGTGCATCTGTAAATTTGCTATTCTTCGCAATTTTCTCTGTGACTTTGGGGTTGTACTTCATTGTGCATGAACCAAGAGGATATAGACCGTAATCCACAGCATAATTCAATCTGGAAAGCCTCACAAAGTGGCGGACCACTTCAACCTCGGAAAGGGAAGGAAGTGATCGAAATTCTTTTCTGACTTTTTCCGGGAGTGGGTAATCAGGCAGAGGGTCTTTAAATCTTACCCCCCTTTTCCCATCTTTTGACAGTTCAAACAACAATTTTTCTCTGAATGTTATGTGCTGACCTGTCCTTTTCATATATGAACCAGTTCTTTTATTAGTTGCTCAATCGATTCTTTACTGTTCAATTCTGTGACCGTTAATAAATGGAGATTTTTCCAGTCCGTTTTGAATTTATCAAGTCTTATTCCAGGCCTGAATCCTTTATGTTTCAATTTTTCCATTTTGCTGCTTTCAATTTCCACCACAAATTCATTGAAAAATTCCCCTTCAAAGGGTATTTTAACTCCTTTTTCTATCAGTCTATCCTTTAAATAATGGGAAAGCTTATAGTTAATTGTGGCAAGTTCAACGAGTCCATCTCTGCCCAGCAGAGATAGATAGATGGTTGCTATAAGTGCATTAAGTCCCTGATTGGAGCAGATATTTGATGTTGCCTTTTCTCTTCTGATGTGCTGTTCCCTTGTGGCAAGTGTCAGGACATAACCTCTGTTGCCATTTTTATCCACCGTTTCTCCAACAAGTCTTCCGGGCATCTGTCTCACAAACTCCATTTTTGTGGTAAAAAGACCAAGACCGGGTCCTCCAAAGTATAGAGGTATGCCAAAACTCTGTCCCTCTCCCACAGCTATATCAACATCGTAAAATCCTGGAGGATCAAAAAGAGCGAGGGAAAGGGGTTCCATTGTCACAGAGATCAGTAGAGCGTCTTTATCGTGGGTGAGTTTGCCGATGGTTTCCAGATCTTCCATTATTCCAAAAAAATTGGGATAACCAGCAACAACAGCGAAGATATCTTTTGACTTTTCTATGAAATCCAGGTTTACTTTTCCATCACTTGTGTAGGGAATTTCAATGATATTTATTCCGCTGTTTCTGACATAGGTTTTTACTGTCTGTATATACTCGGGATGAACATTTTGAGGTATAAGGACATTTTCACCGTTTTTCCTTTTTATCCTTTTAGCCATTAAAATTGCCTCTGCAAGGGCAGTGGCTCCATCATACATGGAAGAATTCGCCACTTCCATTCCAAAGAGGTCAGCAATGAGCGTCTGAAATTCAAAGAGTGCCTGCAATGTTCCCTGACTTATTTCTGGCTGATAAGGTGTGTATGCTGTGTAGAATTCTGTTCGGGAAATTATTTCATCGATGGGAGCAGGGATGTAATGATTGTAATAGCCACCTCCAAGAAAGATCTTTTCCCGGGGAGGAATTTTGTTTTTCTCTGCAAGGGAGTAAAAGAGAGATTCAAGATGTGCCTGATCTTCAAGTGATTCAATTCTTATGTCACTATTTTTTCTTACTTTTTGCGGAATATGTGCAAACAGATCTTCTATTTTTTTTAAACCTATTTCTTGAAGCAGACTTTCAATATCGTCTGGAGAGTGGGGGATAAACATTACTCTTCCTCTTCCTCCACTTCTATTGGTTCGGAAGATTCTTCGTTGAGATACTCTATGTATTCTTCTGCAGTCATAAGGTCTTCAAATTCTGAAGGATCCTCCACTTCCACTTTGATGAGCCATCCTTCTTCGTATGGATCATCCGCAAGTTCTTCAGGAGCTTCTGCAATGGATTCGTTCACCTGTACTATTGTACCGGTAACAGGAGAAATGAGATCAGAAACAGCTTTTACAGATTCAATTGTGCCAAAGGCTTCTTTTGCCTCTATTGATGTTTCAACATCCGGGAGTTCGATATAGACTATGTCTCCGAGCTCTTTAACAGCGTACTCTGTAATCCCGATGGAGATGAGAGTGTCGCTCTCCTTCCTGGCCCACTCATGGGTTTCTGTATACCTGATATCATCTCCCTGGGGAATCCTGATCTTCATGTTCCTTTCTCCTTTGTTTAATGTTTTTTTATAAAAGGCAATTCCCAGATCCGTCCTGAAAATGGTTTGTTTCTGATAATAATATCAACCTGATCATTTTTTTTCAAACCCGTATCCTCTATGAATCCAAGTGCAATTCCTTTTTTCAATACGGGTGACATCGTTCCACTGGTAATATAACCCTTTTTCTCAGAATTTACAAGTATATCATAACCCTCTCTGGCTATTCCTTTTTCCATCAGAATGGGATATAGCTTTTTCTTCAATCCTTTCTCTTTCTGTTCTATAAGGACCTCTCTACCTAAAAATTCCCCCTTCTCAAGTTTAACGAATCTCTCCAGACCAGCCTCCAGTGGAGAAATGTCTTCTTTGAGTTCATGACCATAGAGCGGATAACCCATTTCAAGTCTTAAAGTATCCCTTGCTCCGAGTCCTGCAGGCATTATATTGTATTTTTTCCCTTCTTCGAGAAGCGTGTTCCACACATAACTTGCCTTTTCTGGAGGAATATAGAGTTCAAATCCAGGTTCTCCTGTATATCCTGTTCGGGAGTAGATAGTATCTATGTCCCCCGGGAATTTGCCGGTAATGAAGTGGTAAAATTTTACATCTGAAAGTCTTATCCCGGTAAGTTCTTCTAACAAGGATATACTTTCTGGACCCTGAGCCGCAATCTGTGCATAATCATCAGAGGCATTTGTTATTGAAACTCCCTCTATTTTGTGGTCAACTAACCAGTTGTAATCTTTTTCTCGATTGGCAGCATTTACACATATGAAGTACTTTTCTGCTTCAAACCTGTAGATTACTATATCGTCAACTGCTCCACCCTTTTCATTCATAAGGATTGAGTATTGAGCTCTGCCATCGTAGAGTTTGCCTATGTCATTACTTGTCATTTTCTGAAGAAACTGTGCTGAGTTTACCCCCTCAACTATAATTTCTCCCATGTGGCTTACATCAAAAATGGATACGTGTTCCCTTGTGTTTAAATGTTCTTTTACCACCCCCACATACTGAACAGGCATGGAAAAGCCCGCAAATTCAACCATTCTTGCACCAAGTGAGAGGTGGTCCTTATAAAGAGGGGTCTTTTTTAATTCCATCATTGTTCACCTTCCATTCCTACATGTTTTTTAAATGCCTGAAGTGTATTATACATCAGCATGGTTATTGTCATTGGTCCAACTCCGCCAGGGACAGGGGTTATGTGGGATGCTTTCTTCTGCGCTTCTTCAAAATCCACATCCCCAACAAGCTTGCCGTTTTCGTCTCTGTTGATTCCCACATCTATTACCACTGCACCCTCTTTGATCCAGTCGCCTTTAACGAATTTTGCCTTTCCCACGGCAGCTACCAGTATATCTGCTTCCCTGACAATGTCAGGTAGATTCCTCGTTCTTGAATGGCAGATCGTTACTGTGGCATTTCTCTGGAGCAGAAGAATTGCCACTGGTTTTCCTACAATATTGCTTCTTCCAATTATTACTGCCTTTTTCCCTTCAATCTCTATTCCTTCATAGTCCAGCATTTTTATGATTCCGAGAGGGGTACAGGGAACAAGATATGGTTTGCCTATCAGCAATCTGCCCATGTTTACAGGGTGAAAGCCATCAACATCCTTTTCCGGTGCAATTGTTAATGTTACTTTGAATTCATCAATATGTTCTGGAAGGGGAAGCTGAACAAGAATGCCATCAACACTTTGATCATTATTCAACTCTTCAATCTTTCTCAGAAGATCATTCTCAGAAATGGTATCTGGAAATCTTATAACCTCGCTTTTGAATCCCAGTTCCTTCGCAGTTTTTTCCTTATTCCTGACATAGATCTGAGATGCTGGATCCTCCCCCACCAGAATAACGCTCAACCCTGGGGGTCTCCCAACAGCTTTTTTCAGTTGTTCAACTTCCCTTGCTATTTCTTCTCTCAATCTGGAGCTTATGACTTTTCCATCTATTATTTTGGACATAACCACTCCTTTTGTTTGCTTTTAGTATATTCAGAGATAGAGGGAAATGCAAATAAAAATTTTTCATTGAAAACAGGTATTCTGGTGTTATAATCATTAAAAAAGGAGTTCACATTGCGCGAAAAATTAACGGCAATAGTTCCAACCTATAACGAAGAGAAAAACATCGAAGAGTGTTTGAAAAGTATCAGTTTTGCAGATGAAATTATTGTGGTGGATTCCTTCAGTACCGATAAAACCATTGAAATTGCAAAAAAATATGCAGACAGAGTGGTTCAGCACGAGTACAGGTATTCTGCGGCACAGAAAAACTGGATAATTCCGCAGGCTTCAAATGAATGGATATTGATTGTGGATGCAGATGAAAGGGTTCCAGCAGAGTTAAGAGAAGAGATTTTGCAAACTCTCGCAAATCCTCTCTGTGATGCTTACTGGATAGGAAGAAGGAATTTTATAGGAAGCAGAGAGATCAGGTATGGTTCCTGGGGGCGGGATAAAGTTATAAGGTTGTTCAGGAGAGATAAATGCAGGTATGAGGACAAAGAGGTTCACGCCGAGGTGGTGGTTGATGGAAAGGTGTGCAGATTAAAAAATAAATTGATTCACTACACTTATCAAAACATCGATGAATATGTGAAAAAACTCATAAGATACGCCGAATGGGGTGCAAATCAGCGGTTAAAAGAAGGGTGGAGGGGAAGATGGTATCAAATCGTATTTTTCCCTATTTTTACCTTTTTCAGAAATTTTTTTATAAATCTTGGTTTTCTTGACGGTATCTATGGTTTTATTGTTGAAGCTCTTAATTCCTGGTACGTGTTTCTCAAGTATGTGAAGTTGTATGAAAAAACAAGACCAGGGAACTGATTCTTGTATTACTTGGAAAAAGTTGCTATCTTTTTAATAAAGTGGGAGGAGATATGACCCCTTCGATTATAACTGTCACTCTCAACCCGACAATAGATATTACCTATCTGGTGAATGAACTTGTTTTTGACGATACCAACAGAGCGATGAAGGTTCTCAAAGATCCTGGTGGAAAGGGAATAGATGTGTCCAGAGTTATAAAAGAGCTTGGGGGACATTCAAAAGCTTTTGTTCTTCTTGGAGGATACACTGGATACGAGATTAAGGACAGATTGAAAAAGATTGGTCTTAATCTTGAGGTAATAAACATAAAAGGAGAAACCCGTACAAATGTCATAATTGAAGATGCCTATACACATGATCAGTTAAGGATAAATGCTCCCGGTCCGGAAATCAGTGAAGAGGAAAGAGAGTGGTTTCTGAAAAAGATCATGTCATTAAAGCCGCAGGAGGGGTATCTGGTTCTCTCTGGAAGTATTCCCAGGGGATTCTCTCCAGATATTTACAGGGTTCTCATAGAAGAATTTAACAGGAAAGGTTTTAAGTGTATTCTTGATGCTGATGGAGAACCGCTTAAAGAGGGGGTTAAGGCAAAGCCTTTTATGATAAAACCCAACACATATGAACTGGAAAGGTTGCTTGAGGTCAAGATAAAGAAAATTGATGATTACATAAAGGCTGGTGAGAAACTGCTTTCTGATGGTATTGAAATTGTTATAATGTCAATGGGAGCAAAGGGGGCAATTCTTGCAACGAAAGAGGGATTTTACAGAGCCACACCTCCCAGAGTTGCTGTTCAGAGCACTGTTGGAGCAGGTGATTCACTGGTGGGAGCCTTTGTTTACAAATACTCCCAGAAGCAGGATCCTGTGGATGCATTTAAATGGGGTGTAGCTGCAGGGACAGCTACGGCTCTGACACCCGGCACTCAGCTTTGTTCAAAAAAGGATGTGGAGAATCTTTATAAGCGAATTAGATTAAAGAAAATAGCTTAGGAGGTGGAAATAATGTTAATCAAAAGTTTCATGAGTAAAAACTTGGTTGTTGTTTCACCAGATACGACAATAAGGGAGGCAGTAAGGGAGATGAAGGAACACAATGTTGGTGCTGTAGTTGTTAAAAAAGATAAGGAAATAGTGGGAATTGTGACGGATAGAGATATTGCTCTGAGCATAGTAGATGGATGTGACAAAAAAGTGGAGGAAATAATGTCTAAAAATGTAGCGGTTATTCCTGAATATGCGGAACTCTATGAAGCAACTAAACTTATGTCCGAGAGAAATGTGAGGAGACTCCCTGTAGTGGATGAAAATAAAAATTTAGTTGGAATGATCTCCATTGATGACATAATGATGATTCTCATAACTGAACTATCAAATGTGGCGGAGGTCATTGTAAGGCCTTCAAAACTTCTGTGAGGGGGAAATATGTTTAAAAAAATTCTTGTACCGGTTGATTTCACCCCGGTAACTGAAAAGGTTATCTCAACAGCCGTAGAACTGGGGAAATGTTTTTCCTCAGAGATTCACCTTCTTTATGTTGTTGAACCATATGAATATCCATTTGTTGCCACTGCCGATGGAATACTCGTCCCGCCGGAGGATTTAACGGTACTTGAGGAGGTAAATGAGAGATTGAAGAAGGATGCTTCTGAGCAGATTAAAAAATACGAGGAGAAAGTCAGAAGTGAAGGTTGTTATGTATCTTCTCACATCCTTGAGGGTGAACCCTTTGAGGAGATCCTTGATTTTGCAGATAGAAACTCAGTGGATCTTATTATAGTCGGTGCCCATGGAAAGTCTGGCCTCAGAAGATTATTGATTGGAAGTGTTTCGGAGAAAGTTGTGAGGAAATCAAAAGTACCGGTTCTTGTCGTGAGGGTCTGAAATGGGAAGGATGACCAACAGAGAAGTTGCGGAAATTTTTGACAGAATGGCCAATATTCTTGAATTCCAGGGTGAAATGCAGTTTAAGGTCAATGCCTACCGGAAAGCTGCCCAGATTTTGAAGGATCTGGCCAGAGACATTTCAGAAATGGATGAGAAGGAGTTGATGAGTATTCCGGGAATTGGGGAGAAGCTTGCCAGAAAAATACATGAGTATGTAACCACAGGTAAGATAAGAAAGTATGAGGAATTGAAAAGAGAGGTTCCGCCAGGTGTAATTGATTTAATGGAAATACCTGGCCTTGGTCCCAAAACTGTGAGAATCCTTTACGAGAAGGCAGGTGTCAAGGACATTGATACTCTGAAAAAAGCCATAGATGAGGGAAGGCTGTTGAATCTTCCGCGGATGGGCCCAAGAACAATTGAAAAGATCAAAAAAGGAATTCAATTGTTTGAATCGATGAAGGGGAGGACACCCATAGGGGAGGCTCTTCCTCTGGCGGAGACAATCATAGAGAGCATAAAAAATGGAGTAGAAGTTTCAAAAATCATGTATGCTGGCTCTTTGAGAAGATTTAAAGAGACGGTGGGGGATATAGACATCCTTGCAATTGCTCCTGATGGGAGAAAGGTTATTGATTTCTTTGTAAGTTTACCCATGGTGGAGGATGTTCTGGCACATGGTGATACAAAGGGAAGTGTGATACTTAAGGATAGCAAGATTCAGGTTGATCTTAGAGTCGTACCTGAAGATTCATTTGGTGCTGCTTTGCAGTACTTTACAGGTTCTAAACAGCACAACATACATTTAAGAACCATAGCGAGAGAGAAGGGGCTCAAGATAAGTGAGTATGGGATTTTTAAGGGTGGTCAGAAAATTGGAGGTAAAGAGGAAAGGGAAATTTACGAAATTCTTGGAATGCAGTTTATACCACCTGAAATGAGAGAAGATACGGGTGAAATTGAACTTGCTCTGGCAGGGATGTTGCCGGCTATCATTGATATAAAGGATATCAGAGGAGATCTGCATGTACACTCAAAGTACAGTGATGGCACAGCAACAATCCAGGAGATAAAAGAGGCAGCAGCCAGAATGGGCTATCAGTATGTTGCAATAACCGATCATTCCCCTTCACAGAGAATCGCCCATGGGCTTGATGTCGATGCTTTGAAAAGGAAAAAAGAGGAGATTGAGAAGATTAACAGAACTCCCGGTCCAAGGATTCTCTTTGGCACTGAGGTGGATATTTTGCGAGATGGAACCCTTGATTATCCTGAGGAAGTTCTGAAGGAGTTTGACTTTGTGGTTGCTTCTATTCACAGTGGTTTCAATGACCCCGAAGATGTGATGACTCGAAGGATAATATCAGCTATAGAGAATCCCTATGTTGACATAATTGCTCATCCAACGGGAAGATTAATAGGGGAAAGGGAACCTTACAGAGTTGATCTTGATAAGGTAATGGAGTATGCCAGAAAATATGACAAAGCACTGGAGATAAATTCTTATTACAAGAGGCTGGATCTGAACGATCTGAATTCCAGGAAGGCGGTTTCATATGGTGTCAAAATTTCAATCGCCACTGATGCCCACCATCTTGATCATCTCCCATATATGAGATTTGGTGTGGGAATAGCGAGGAGAGGGTGGGTTCCTCCGGATCTGGTTGTTAATTCATGGGAATATGATAAACTAATTGACTGGATAAAATCGCACAGGAAAGGTAAATGAGGGTTATTCTTTACACTGGAAAGGGTGGAGTTGGAAAGACGAGTATAAGTGCTGCAACTGCAATCCTGCTTGCTGAGAGAGGTCTCAGAACAATTGTTCTGAGTACTGATCCCGCTCATTCTCTTGCTGACTCCTTTGGTGTCAAAATAGGAGGGGAACCTGTTTCAATTGCTCCAAATCTGTGGGCTATGGAAATAGATGTAAATCTGGAAATAAAGAGGAACTGGGAGACGATAAGAAGGTATCTTGTTAATGTACTCAATTCACAGGGAATGGATGAAATAACTGCTGAAGAACTTCTGATGTTTCCCGGAATAGATGATCTTTTCAGTTTGCTGAAAATAAGAGAGTTTTATGATTCGGGAGGGTATGATGTGGCTATTATAGATTGTGCACCTTCTGGAAATACAGCGAGAATGCTTTCTATTCCTGAAGCGATACGCTGGTATATGGAAAAATACTTTCACATAGAGAAAAAGGTAATTACTGCCATTAAGCCAATTGCTGAGAAGATTTCAAAAGTTCCAATGCC
>JALSQH010000039.1 GCA_026985515.1 bacterium | reverse complement strand
AGATGAGGAGATTTTCAGTTCTCTTGAAGATCTTTACCGAAAAGTTGATAGTCTCCGGGAAATTCTGCTCGATCAGGATTTGACATCCATAAGACTTGTGGCTAATCCAGAAAAGATGGTGCTGGAGGAATCGCAGAGGGCTTTAAGCTACTTTCATCTTTTCGGAATGCAGGTTGATCTTCTCATAATAAACAAGGTGTTTCCAGAAGAGGCGGGTAACGGTTATTTCAGGGAGTGGGTTGAAAGACAGAAGGAGTACCTGAGGGAGGCAAAAGAAACCTTTTCACCTTTACCAATTCTGATAGCACCTTACTTTCAGAACGAGGTTGTTAATTACGATGCTCTTAAAAGACTTGGGGAGGCAATTTTTGGGAATGATGATCCATCAAAATTATTTTTCAGAGAAAGGCCCTTTGAAGTTTCCAAGGATGATGGGTTTGTTATTATGAAAATTCACCTGCCTGATGTGGATAAGAGTGACATTTCCCTCTGGAGAGGTTGCCATTAAGTTGAGGAATTTTCAGAGGAATATAACTTTACCCAGGAGTCTTGCTATAAGGGATCTGGTCAGAGCAAGATATGAGGATGGATATTTAAAGCTCTTTTTTAAATAGGAGTTGATATGGATGAGAAGAAGCTTTTGAGTTTAACAGAGGTTTATGAAGAGTTTGACAGAGCGAAATTTCATTTTAAAGAATCTCACAGGCACGCCCTTCAGGGAATCAGCTCCCTTCTTAAAATAGTTTCCCTCATAGTTGAGCAAAATCTGGATCTGCCGGGAGCAAAGGCTGTTAATACGGTTGTTCTTTTGATAAAGGCAAGTGTTGATCTGTGGGCTGCCAGAGTGGCTCCTGACAGTGAGCCAGAGCTTGTAAAGGCAAAGATGGAAGCTTATGAAACAATCCTCGGGGTTCTTGAGGCTGAAAGGAAGATCATTATTGAGAGGGGAAAGGAGGAGGAAAAGAGAGAGTATCTTAACGCCATTGAATCAGTAATTGAACTTATAAGGAAGGAGATGGAAAAAGTTAAGGGAGTGGAAAATCCTACAGAAATGGAAAAAATAGAAATAGAGTAGGAGGATTAGATGGAAGAAGTTAGATTGATCAAGAGGTACCCAAACAGGAAGTTTTACGATACATGGAACAGTTCATATGTGACTCTTGAAGATATTTCCAACATGATAAAAAGAGGTTACGATGTAAAAGTTATTGACAATAAAACTGGGGAAGATATAACCTCTCTGATACTTTCACAGGTGTTTTTCGAAGAGGGTAAAAGGAGGAGAGCCACGCTTCCCATAAGTGTTCTGAAGAAGCTCATAATTGGGGGCGAGGATGCCATATCTCAGTTTTTCTCTCGTCTTGCACAGACATCTCTTCAAAGTTTAAAGGATACTTCTGACAGGATAGCAGAGGGGACCGATGAGGGGCTTGTTAAGATTAAGGATCTTATGGTCCTTACCCAGAAAATGATAGAGGATTTTCAGAACAGAATTGATCAGAGAACAAGGGAATTCCTTGAAAGGCTATATCTCGCTCCCTCTCAGGTTAAAAAAATTGAATCTCTTCAGAAAAAAGTTGAGGAACTGGAAGCAAAAATTAAAGAGTTGGAGGAAAAGCTCCAGCAGGAAAGAGAAAAAAACAGTAAAAGGAAAACTACCCGAAAAAAATAGTTCTTCTGTTTTTTAAAATGTCCAGCAGCATTTCCTGAATGGTGCTTCTCAACTCTTCATTAAGGGTGTTTATTATGATTTCATTTTCCACAGTTTCTGGTGGCAATTCATTAAGGGGGATTGGTTCACCGAATCGTATGATCCATTTGCTTGGAAGGGGAATCAGTCCAGCGAGTCCGAGAAATGGAAAAGTGGGTGTAACAGGGAAAAAGGGTAGACCAAGAATTCTTGCCACAAAATCCCAGTGAGTAATTACAGGATATATCTCTTCAGAACCAACGACAGCCACCGGTATAATTGGTGCCTTTCCTTTTATGGCCACTCTGATGGCTCCACCTCTTCCGAATCTCTGGAGTTTGTATCTGTCGGAATAGATTTTGAAGATACCCTTCATTCCTTCTGGAAACAATCCTATTAGCTCACCTTTTTTCAAAAGGCGGAGAGCATTATCCTGGCTTCCCCTTGCAATTCCATATCTCTGAAGAGCCACTCCTATGAAAGGCCTTGTGAGGAACCATTCCTCAATCAAAAATCTCGGCATCCTTCCAAAGGGATGGTTTCTTTTAACTGCTTCAGTTATCATGAAACTATCAAAGGGTAGCACTCCGGCATGATTTGCAACCAGAATCCCGGGTCCTTCATAAGGGATGTTTTCAACCCCTTCGACTTCCACCCTCCAGTATCTGTCGTAAAGGAAATCGATAAAGGGCTGGATCTTCTCAACAAATTCTTCATCTTTTCCAAATTCATCCACCTCAGCCTGTCCGCTGTTTCCAAGTCCTGCCATGATTTTGAAGATGGTAACCGGGGAAATTTCCCTCAAAAAGTACTTTATCTCTTCAATAACCTGTCGATAAATGGGATTGCTAAGAAACTCTTTTTGGAGTTCCTGGTAATTTTTAATTTCAGTTATTACCTTTTCAAGTTCAGAAAGATTTTTTTCTAATAACTGAAGATTTTTTTTCCTGTTTTTCAGGAGTTCCTCAGCTTTTTGTTCAAGTTTTGATATTTCTTCTTCCAGCTTCTCTTCTAACTTTTTATCTTTTCCCATATTTCTTCTGCTACTTCTTTTATCATATTTGCTCCCCGGCTTCTGGGAGCATATTCCCATATGGTAAGCCCGTGACTCTGAGCTTCGTCAATTTTTACATCGAGGGAAATATGGTGTCTGGATACAAGCTGGGGAAAATGTTTCTGTAGAGTTGAGATTATTTCAGATGCGAGTCTTGTTCTCCGATACATTGTGGGAATAAGCATAAAAAACTCAACATCTTTAAGATGGTTGGCTTTTTTTAATCTCTCCACTGTATCCATTATTTCTGCTGTTCCGTCAAGGGAGAGATAGTTAAGACTGACGGGTACAATAATCTTATTTGCAGCTGTCATTACATTGAAACTGATAACCCCAAGAGAAGGTGGAGAATCGATGAAGACCATGTCGAAATTTTTCAATCTTGAAAGAACCTTTCTCAATTTAACATCTCTATCCGGATCATCAACTATTTTGTATGGGAGATTGGCCAGGGATTTGTTTGAAGGAATAATAAATAGACTTTCTATTCTCGTCTGCTGAATAACTTCTCCTGTCCTTGCTTCTCCTGTGAGAAGCTCATAGACGGTGGCATCAAGGTTTCTGACATCAATTCCCAGGGATTTCCCTGATTGTCCCTGGGGATCCATATCCACAATAAGGACCCTCTGGTTTTTGAAGAGTGCAAAATATGAGGCAAGATTCACATTAAGAGTTGTTTTTCCGCTTCCACCTTTTTCATTAATAAGTGCGAATTTTATCATAAGGTGAATCCCATTTTTCTTGCTCGCCACCCTGCAAAGAATTTTTCAAGAGTGGATTTAATATCATACTCTCCCCAGAATCCCATCACATCTTTAATCTTCTGAGTATCAGCCACCCAGAGGTACCTTATATAATCAAGATGCGCTCCCGGGACCGGTGAAATTCCAGCAAGCCACAGAGAATCCACCAGCGGATATGCGACAGGATGAAATATGGGAATGGGTACCCTTCCAAGTATCTTCAGAATTGAAGTAACGGGGAGTAAACCCTCCCCGGCAACATTGAATATTCCCTCTTTATCTGATCGAAGTGCAACTAAAAATACTTCAACGGCATCTTCTTCATGGATAATCTGGTAAAGAGGGTCGTATCCCATAAGAATTGGAACAGCAGCGCGTGAAAGAATTCTGGTTATGTAGTAATCAATTTCCGGTCCAATGATAGTTGCAAGTCTCAATATGGTCACGGAAACTTCAGGATGTTTCTCTTTAAACCTCATCATGATTTTTTCAGCTTCAACCATATCCTGAACAAAGGGATAGGATGGAGTGCCACGTGCAGGATGCTCCTCTGTGAGGAAGTTGGGATTGTCAGGGTGAGCCCCGTAAACCATTGTGGAGCTTTTCATTATGATCTTTTCGATTCCAGCCTCTGCACAGGCATGAGTGAGATAAAGGGTGCCAATAACTTCCAGTTCGTGCTGCATACTGAGATTATGGGTGGGATTTTCGAGGAAGGCCATATGTATTACAGTTTTTATCTCTTCTGTTTTGAAAATATTGGCAAGAATTGCATCAGCCGTTGTTTGGGTCAGATCAACTTTATAAAAGGGAACTTCCTTTGGAAGAGAAGGGGGTCTCTCAATATCCACAACTATAAAGTCATACCCCTCTTCATACAATCTCTTCCCCAGGGCATTACCTGTAAAGTTGTTGCCACCAATTATGGCTATTTTTCCGGTCACTTTTATTTCTTCGTTGATTTTGTGCTCTTGCTGGATTTGGTACTTTTCTTTGTGGATGTTGATTTGGTGGCAGTTTTCTTTGTGCTTTTGGCAAGATTATCAATTTTCTTCTCAAGTTCCTCAACTTTTTGAGCCAGCTTTCTGATTTCCTCTTTCAATTCCTCGTAATCTTCCTTGGTGGCAACATTAACAAGCTCAAGGGCTACCTGAACATTTTTGTTGAATTTTTCCTTTGCTACCTGTGTTGTTTGAAGAACTTTCATAAGGGCATTTGAAATTTTTTCATTAGAGAGAGCGTCCTGAAGAAGTTTGTTGAGTTTTTCTTCACCAAGAGATGATAATTCCTTTAAAAGTTCTTTCACATCCACCATTTCCACCTCCTTGAATTTGCTTTTTTCTTAATATATTATGAAAAGCAGGTTTTGTCAAGAACAGGAGGGGGAAAATAACCTCCCCCTCCCGATGACCCCCGGCGGGATAACTTTTGCCCCTCGATTTTAATATTACCAGAAAAACTGATTAAAATCTGTGACAAATATCACATTTGAAGGATTTTTTATTTGCAGAAATTGTCTCGCTTAATATTATAAAATGAAAAAATTTTGAAATGACTATCCAGAGTTTTTTTCCATTTCTGGCAGGTTTTTCATTTAATTTCGGAGTGGGGTTGATCAATATCTTTACAGGATTCTCAATTTTAATGTGCTTCTACTTTACTGTGAAAAAGAAATGTTCTTTCAATTTTCCCTTCATCTATATTTTTTTTGTTCTTTACTTTGTAGCAGAATTGGTCTCTTTTTTACTTTCCCCTTTTCATCCTGTTTCAAGGAGACTGTCTGGTGACCTGTGGAGAAGTATATGGATACCTCTTGCCTTCTCACTCTGGAAGAGCGTGGATATGAATATCAGGAACTTTTACTATGCCTTCTGGGTAACGGGAGCAGTTGTGGCCGTTACCACAATTCCTGTAACAATTGTGAACCTGGGTAAAAGGGGGTGGTTGAGTGGATTCAGACCAGCTGGATTTTCCGGTCACCCCATGACTTATTCAGGCCTGTTAATTATCCTTCTCTCTTCCCTTATAGTTTATTTGGTTGAAAGGTTCAGATACTTAGAGAAATTAGAGAGGTTTCTCCTTATTAGTGGTTTATTTCTCATTCTGGTGGGATTGATTTTAAACAGAACGAGAAGTGCCCAGATAGCAGTCTTTCTGGTACTCCTCTTCTTTTTGATATTAAAATTCAGATATAAAGGAATAATTATCACAGCAATCTTTGGTGTCATTTTAGCTCTAATGATACTCTTGACCCCCGCCAGGTACAGGTGGAAACACACATTAGCAGGACTGAAAAGTGGTTTTAATCCATCTTCTTCGGAAGGCACGAGAATAATTTTGTGGAAGTATGCCTGGAGAGAATTTTTAAATAGACCCATAACTGGTAATGGCCCCGGAACATTCAGGGAAATGATCAACAGATATCCGGTTGCCAGAAAACTTGCTTCAACATGTCATGCTCACAATGATTATCTTCAGGTGCTGTATGAAACTGGCATGCTGGGATTTATTACTTTCTTTTCATTCTGGTTCTACGCTCTTTTTAAGTTCCTGCTCCGATACTTGAAAGAGCAAGATCTGTATGCTGGTATGGTGGCCTTTTCAATTTCTGGAATCTTGACAGCGGGTTTTTTTGAATGTAATCTTTTTGATGCCGAGATCGTAATGCTCCTCTATTTTTTAACAGGAATGATTCTTGGAGTTGAAAGTAAAGAGAGGGAGGATTCTGTATAAATGCTACTGAGTATGACAGGTTTTGGAAGAGGAGAGGCAAAGTCAACAAGATTGCGATTTGAGGTTGAAGTGAAAAGTTTGAACAGCAGGTTTCTGGATGTGAGAATTAAGGCTCCCAAGGAGTTCTTCAGTGCAGAGATCCTCGTACAGGAAATTGTGAAGAAGTACATTAAAAGAGGCAGAGTTGAATTTAACTATAGAATTGAACCTCTTCCAGAAATTGTTGAGAGCATCAGTGTTGATGAATCGAGACTTGTAACGATTTATGAAGTCCTGTCAGATATCAGAGAGTCCCTTGACCTTGAGGATCCCGTTACACTTGATCATATTTTATATTTCAAGGATTTTTTCCTCCAGGAAGAAAAGGAGTGGCTTGAGGATGACAGGGAGGCATTTTTGATGGCAATAGAAATCTCTTTGAAAAATCTCCTGGAAATGAGAAAAAAGGAGGGAAGGAATTTAGAAAAGGATATCAAAAAGAGAATCAAAAAGATTTCTCAAATTGTGAATTCAATCGAATCAACATTTCTTGGTGAAAAAGAGAAAATAAGAAAGTCTCTGCTTGAGAAGGTTAGAAGTAATCTGGGGGATAGTGTAAATATGAACAGGCTGGAAGAGGAAGTGTTTTACTACTTTGAGAGGCTTGATATATCGGAGGAGATTGTTAGATTGAAGAGCCATATTGAACAATTTTCTGAAGCTCTTAAAAGTAGAGAACCTGTGGGTAGAAAACTTGATTTTCTCGCTCAGGAGTTTTTGAGAGAGGCGAATACAATGGCTTCCAAATCCATCAGCAAAGAAATTGTTTCCAGTGTGGTGGAGTTGAAGAGTGAAATTGAAAAGGTAAGAGAGCAGGTTCAAAATGTTGAATAGAAAGGGTATAGTTTTTGTAATATCGGCTCCATCAGGAACGGGAAAAACCACCATCTGCAAAGCCATAGTGAAGGAGGTTGAAAATATAAGATTTTCAATCTCTTATACTACAAGGGAACGGAAAAAGGGTGAAATTGATGGGGTTGATTACTATTTTGTTAGCAGGGAAAGATTCAGAGAGCTGATAGATGAGAATTTCTTTGTTGAATGGGCAGAAGTGTATGGAAATCTCTACGGGACTCCCTGGAGCGAATTGGAGAGAGCAAGAGAAGAGGGTGTTGATCTTCTTCTGGAAATTGATGTCCAGGGTGGAAAAAATGTAAAGTCAGTTTTCCCTGATTCAGTTTTGATATTTATTGTGCCCCCTTCTCTGGAGGAGCTGAGAAAAAGGCTTGAAGCCAGAGGGAGAGACAGTGACGAGGAAATAGAAAGGAGAATAAGGCTGGCAAAGAGTGAAATGGAATTTATGAATTTCTACGATTATATTGTTGAGAATGATAAAATTGAAAATGCCATTCAGAAGGTTAAATGCATAATCGATGCAGAGAGGGTAAAGAGGGAAAGGGTGGCGGAGCATTATCTGGAAAAAATTAAACCGAAGGGTGAGAAAAGTGAGTGAAAAAAAGTTCTTTGTTCATCCAACTTCAGTAATAGATGAGGGTGCAGAAATAGGGGAGGGAACAAAAATCTGGCATTTCTGCCATGTGATGAGTGGAGCCAGAATAGGGAAAAACTGTGTTCTGGGACAGAATGTTTTTGTTGGAAGAAATGTTGAAATAGGTAACAATGTCAAGATTCAAAACAATGTTTCGGTGTATGAGGGAGTGATAATTGAGGATGAGGTATTCTGTGGACCCTCAATGGTTTTTACAAATGTGATTAATCCCAGAAGTTTTATTGAGAGAAAAAGCGAGTTTAAAGAGACAAGGGTGAAGAGAGGCGCGTCAATAGGAGCAAATGCAACTATTGTTTGTGGTGTGACTATTGGGGAGTATGCCTTTGTGGGGGCAGGGGCAGTGGTTACGAGAGATGTTCCACCATTTGCGCTGGTTTATGGAAATCCTGCCCGCATCAGGGGATATGTGTGTGTATGTGGTGAGA
>JALSQH010000038.1 GCA_026985515.1 bacterium | reverse complement strand
GAATCACCTGTTACCATATTTTCAGTCGTGTAGATTGCATAATGGTCAAGCTCATAATCTCTTGCCATGATGCGCTGATCCTCGTTCCTGAACCATAATTTCCCGATTATTTCACCTCCCAGTCCCTTCAGAGCTGTTGCTGCAATTACTCCCTCTCTTGCTCCTCCAATACCCATCAGTACATCTATTCCCGTTCCATCTATGGCTGTAGCGATGGCAGCTGCAACATCTCCATCTCCTATAAGTTTGACCCTGGCTCCGGCTTTTCGTATAGATTTAATGATGTTTCTGTTCCTTGGTCTATCGAGAACGATGGCTGTGAGATATTCAACAGGAATTCCCTTCTTGTCCGCTATTCTCCTGATGTTTTCTTCAATTGACAGATCAAAGCTTATCACATCCCGTGCGTCGGGGCCAACTGCTATTTTTTCCATGTAAACTGGAGGGAAGGGCTTAATACCCCCTTTTCGTGTGATTCCAATCACGGAAATTGCGTTTGTACCTCCAGTAACACATGGGGTTGTACCCTCAATTGCCTTCATGGCAAAAGAATACCTGATATCACCTTTCTCACAGTTACCAATTTTTTCTCCATCAAAGAGATGTTCAATATTTCCAGGTAGCCCTTCGCCTATTGCAACTTCTCCACAGAACGGGAAGTTTTTCAGAGCATCCCACATACTTTTTATGGCGTTTTTTTCAGCTTCAATTTCATCACCTTTTCCCATAAAGGCACTTGCCTTTATGGCTGTGTATTCTGTAACTGCAAGGATCTCAAGGGCAATTTTGTCAATATCCATAGCCAATCTCTTCCTTTTCAAGAAGTATTTCCATTATTCTGTAACCCGGGTTGATTTCAATTCCCGTTTTGAGCGCTTCACTTTCACTGTAATTGTGGTATAGTTCATTGAAATATTTTCCTCTTGAGTCAAAAAGTATGAATGGTACGGGAGCAGATGTGTGAGTTTTCAATTTTACAGGGGTTGGATGGTCAGGTGTTATCAGGAGACGATAATCCTCTTTTCCGAGTCCTTCAACGATGGGGCCGACAATCTTCTTGTCGAAATCTTCAATTGCCTGAACCTTCAAATCCGCCCTTCCCTGATGCCCCGTTTCATCTGGTGCTTCAATGTGAACAAATACAAGATCCACTCTTTTAAGTGCCTCCAGTGCCGCTTCCACTTTTCCCTGATAATTTGTATCCAGATAGCCTGTTGCCCCCGGTACATTGATCACTTCCATACCCATAAGTTTAGCAAGTCCTTTGAGAAGGTCAACTGCAGAGATCATTGCTCCTGAGATACCATATTTTTTCTCAATAGGTTCTATCTGGGGTGTTGTGCCCTGTCCCCATAACCATATACTGTTGGCAGGATTTTCTCCTTTTTCAATTCTCTTAATATTTACGGGATGTCCCGGGAGAAATGACCAGGATTTTTTTATAAGTTCAATCAGAACTTCGCTTCCTTCTCCCTTTGGAAGATGTTTCTCTATTTCCTCGCCTGAGATGTCATGGGGTGGGGTGGTGACTGGATCAGCAATACCATTTTTCCAGAGCATTATATGTCTGTAACTTACTCCCGGATAAAATTGAAAACTTTCTGATCCCAGCTGTCTGTTTACCTCTTCTATTAACTCCCTGGCTTCCTCTGTGGAGATGTGACCCGCACTGTAATCCACCATTTTTCTCGGATTACCTTCACTCAGAGTAACCAGATTGCACCTGTACGCAACATCTCCCCTGTCCATCTTTATTCCCATGGCTGCAGCTTCAATGGCAGCTCTGCCTGTGTAGTACTTCACAGGATCATATCCCAAAAGAGAGAGGTTACCCACATCACTTCCCGGTGGGAGATTTTCTGGAATTGTGTGGATCACCCCCATCAGGCTGTATGAGAGAAGCCTGGTTATGTTGGGTTTATCAGCCACTTCAAGGGGAGTCCTGTTGCCAAGTTCCTCCACAGGCATATCTGCCATTCCATCACCCTGAAGAATTATGTATTTCATTTCTCCTCCATGGTTTTTACAGGTTATCTTCGATTCTTATGATCTGGGTTTTGCCCTGATTATGTCAAGTTTGTCAATTTTTTCTATGGCCTTAATCAAATTACCCTCCACGGATTCGTGGGTAATAATAACAATGGGCACACTTTCACCTTCTCTACGCTCGGGCTGGATCATTGAGGCAATTGATATATCGTGATCACCAAGAATTCCTGCAATCTTTGCAAGCACGCCGGGTTTGTCAACAACCTGAAATCTGAGATAAAAAGGGCTTACATGTTTCTCAATGGGTATTATATTCAGGTCGCCATCACATTTTACGAAGTCCTCTTCAACTCTTGGATAGTCTATTTTTCTTGCAAGATCAATTATATCTGCAACCACTGCACTTGCCGTTGCCATCATGCCTGCACCCTGACCATAAAGAAGATTTGGACCCACAATGTCTCCCTCAAGGTAAATTGCGTTGTAAACTCCATCTATCTTTGCAAGAAGATGTTCTTCGGGAACCATGGCTGGATGAACTCTGAGTTCCACACCATCTTCTCTTTCTCTTGCTATGGCAAGGAGTTTGATTCTGTAGTGTAAGTCAGAGGCAAATTTAATGTCGAGAGGAGTTATCCTTGAAATGCCTTCAACGTAAATCTCTTTGAGATTAACTCTTTTACCAAATGCAAGCATGGCTAAAATTGCAAGTTTATGGGCGGAATCTCCACCATCAATGTCGAGAGATGGGTCAGCCTCAGCATATCCATTTTTCTGTGCTTCAGCAAGAACCTCTCTGAAATCTTTTCCCTCTTTTTCCATGGTGGTCAGAATATAGTTGCATGTTCCGTTTACGATTCCTGCAATTCTGGAAATGTGGTTTGCAGCATAGCTTTCTCTCATAGCCTTTATTATGGGAATTCCCCCTCCCACACTCGCCTCAAAAGCAATGGGAATTCCTTTTTCTCTGGAGAGTCTGAAAATTTCTTCGCCATGTTCTGCCAGCAGTGCCTTGTTGGCGGTTACAACTGCTTTCCCATTCCTGATGGAATCAATGATAAATTGTTTTGCAACTGTGGTGCCTCCAACCAGTTCCACAACAATATCTATGGATGGGTCATTTATGATTTCATAGGCATCTGTTGTCAGAAGATCCTCTGAAACTTTTACTTCTCTTTCTCTTTTAATATCTATATCTGCAATTTTGACAAGGTTAAGGTCAATTCCCGTTCTGTTTTTTATCCACTCCCTGTTTTGAAAAATGGTTTTTACCATTCCGGTACCAATTGTACCAAATCCAATCAGACCAATCTTAACTTCCTTCATTTCTTACCTCCATCCGCTCCATACTTCTGGAATACTCTTCTAATGCCCCTGATAGCCTGTCTTATTCTGTGCTCATTTTCCACAAGGGCGAATCTTACATACTCATCTGCATTGTTACCAAATCCAATTCCAGGGGATACTGCAACCTTTCCCTCCTTAAGAAGAAGTTTGGCAAATTCAAGTGAACCCATTTTTCTGAATGGTTCTGGTATCCTTGCCCATACAAACATGGTGGCAAGGGGTGGTTCTACATCCCATCCTACATTTTTCAGTCCCCTGATTAAGACATCTCTCCTCTTTCTGTATGTCTCAACTGTTTCTTTCACACAGTCCTGAGGCCCATTTAAAGCGATAATTGATGCAATTTGAATGGGTTGAAACATTCCATAATCAAGGTAACTTTTAATTCTTGCCAGGGCATGAATCATATCTTTATTACCCACCATGAATCCCACTCTCCACCCCGGCATATTGTAGGTTTTGGAGAGAGAGTAGGATTCCACTGCAACATCTTTTGCACCTGGTACCTGCAGGATGCTTGGTGCCCTGTATCCGTCAAAAACAAGTTCCGCATAGGCAAAATCATGAATTATGTATATATTGTTCTCCTTTGCAAAATCAACTATTCTTTTGAAGAATTCAAGATCAACCACTTTTGTGGTGGGATTGTTGGGATAATTTATGATCAGGAGTTTTGGCCTGGGCCAGGAATCTTTAACAGTTTTTTCCAGATCCTCAATGAAGCATCTGTCAGGTTCCAGGGGAACATGCCTTACATCTCCACCTGCAATAACCACGCTGTATGTGTGGATGGGATAGTTGGGTGTGGGAACAATAACCACATCTCCCGGGCCGATCATTGCAAGTACAAGATGTGCAAGTCCCTCTTTTGAGCCTATAGTTACCACTGCTTCTGTTTCCGGGTCAATATCAACGTTAAATTTCCTTTTATACCAGTTGGCAATGGCGAGTCGGAGTTTATAGATACCCCTTGAAACCGAGTATCGATGGTTTCTTGGATTATCCACTGCTTCTTTTAATTTTTCCACAATGTGTCTGGGGGTGGGTAAATCGGGGTTACCCATTCCAAGGTCAACTATATCTTCCCCTGTCCGGCGTGCGGCAATCTTCAATTCGTTGACTATATTGAAAACATAGGGGGGAAGTCTCTGAATTTTCGGAAATTTTTCCTCTCCATTCATTCTAAACTCCTTTTAAAAGAGCGTATATTTCCGCTGCATTATATGAACTCCTCACGTATCTCCCTGCAAATACGTATTTTATTCCAATTTCTTTTCCAAACTCTGTAAGCTCTTCATACTTCTCGCTACTTATCAGTTCATGCACCGGAAGCTGTTTTCTGGTAGGCTGGAAGTACTGCCCGATGGTGACGATGTCGCACCCTGCATTTTTCAGATCCACCATAACCTTTTTAACTTCTTTCAGGGTTTCCCCGAGTCCAACCATCAATCCCGATTTTGTGAGAATTGAAGGGTCTTTTGCTTTCACATATTCCAGCACATGAAGAGATCTCGCATAATCCGCCTGGGGTCTTACTCTTCTGTAGAGGGAAGGCACCGTCTCAACATTGTGGTTAAAAATCTCTGGATGTGCGTCAATAACTTTGTCTATGGCGTCTCTTTTGCCCTTGAAATCTGGTGTGAGAACCTCCACTGTTGCACCTGTGACGTCCCTTACAAACCTTATTGATTTTGCAAAATGCTCTGCTCCTCCATCCGGTAAATCGTCTCTTGTTACCGAGGTTATGACGACATGTTTCAGACCCATCAGCTTTGATGTGATGGCAAGATGGAAGGGTTCGTAGGGATCAGGTGGAAATGGTTTACCCTTCTTAATGCTGCAGAATCGGCAGTTCCTTGTACATATGTCACCTAAAATAAGAAATGTAGCAGTGGGCTTCTGGAAGCATTCAACAATGTTGGGGCACTTCGCTTCTTCACAAACTGTATGGAGCCGGGAAGTACGAAGTATTTTTTTTACTTCGTGGATCGCTCTGAAATCTATTTTCTTTTTTATTTGTTCTTCCTCTCTCAGCATGGACGCAACCATAATTTATTTCAAAATTTTCAGAGTAAATAGTTTACCATAATGGTAGGATTATGGCAATTTAAAGGGTATCGATTCTTGAAAGCACCGTTTGAATGTGATATCATAATCCACGGTTGGAAGAGCCGGGGTGGCGGAACTGGTAGACGCAGGGGACTTAAAATCCCCTGTCCCCCTGGGACGTGCCGGTTCGAGTCCGGCCCCCGGCACCAGGTGATGGGATGGGCCCATAGCTCAGCTGGCTAGAGCAAGCGGCTCATAACCGCTAGGTCCCTGGTTCGAGTCCAGGTGGGCCCACCACTTTGAAAAAAATGAAGCTGTTTTATAGATGCAGAGATCTTATCATGCTAAAAGCACTCGTTAATGAGTGCTTTTTTTTTAAAAAATTAAAGGTTAAAAGTGGGTAAAAAATTTAATGTTTCTCAACTGATCATCTTTCTTGATGAAAAAATCCCATTTAGCTGGAGTGAGGAGTGGGATAATTCAGGGCTACAGGTTGGTTTTCTGGGGGAAGAGGTTCACGGCATCCTGATCTCTCTCAATCCGACTTTAAAAACAATCGAACAGTGTGTCGAAGGGGGTTTTAATGTTCTTATTACCCATCACCCCCTTCTTTTTTCTCCGATAAAGCAGATTGATGATGAGCACTGGCCTGGAAGTTTCATAACGGGAGCAATTGAAAATAGACTCTCTGTTATTGCCCTTCATACCAATTTTGACAAAGCCCCATTTGGAATTTCAGTGAATCTTGCAAAGGAACTTGACCTTCCGATAAGTGGACCTGTTCTATCTGGAGGTGAATGGGGTCTCGGTGTGTGGGGTGATTTTCCATATTCAATCCCGGTTTCTGAAATTGCAGATAAAATTTCAAGAGCTTTTTCTCTTCCTGTGAGAGTAGTTGATCCTGATGCCAGGGTAAAGAATTATGCCCTGTGTGGTGGCAGCTGTTCCTCCCTCATATCTGAAGTGAGAAAAATGAATATAGATCTCTTCATCACATCGGATGTTAAATATCACGATATGATAGACAATTTTCTTCTGGGACTGAATATTATTTCAGTTGATCATTCCATTGAAAAGTGGGGTTTTATGCACCTTAAAGAGCTACTCACAGGATGGCTTTCTGAGAAAGAAATTGATGTTAAAGTTGAAGTAGTTGACACTGATATTTTGATAAAATGGATTAACTTTTAAAGGAGGAATAGAATTGCAAAGCCAGATAAGAAAATTGCTAAAGCTTCAGGAAGTTGACGAAGAAATTGAAAAGATTGCTAGGGAACTGAGCGAGCTGCCAAAGAACCTGAACAGGAAAAAAGAACAGCTTTCACAGCTTGAAAGTGATCTAAAAGAGGTGGAAAAAGAGTTGAATGAGATAAAGGGTGAAATGGACTCAAAGGAAGCGGAGCAGAAAACAGAAATAGAAAGAAAGAAAAGTCTGGAGGCAAATCTACGGGTCATCAAGACTGTTAAGGAATACAACGCAATCATGAGAGAAATAGGATTTGCCAAAAAAGCCATTGAGGAATATGACAGAGAACTTGAAGAACTCCTTGAAGAGCTTGAAAAGATTGAGGGCGAGTATAACAGGAGAAAAGAAAAATATGATGCTCTTCTGAAAGAGGTTACTGAGCTTGAAGAGTTTGTTAATAAAAGGATACAGGAATTACAGGCTGAACTGGAAAAGTTTGAAGAAAAGAGAAAAGAATTTCTCGAGGAGATATCCCCTGAGCTGCTGAGGAAATATGAAATGCTGAAAAATACACTTCCACTTCCTGTAGTGGTACCAGTTGTTGATGAAGTGTGTCAGGGTTGTTTTATGAATGTTCCCCCTCAGATGTATATTCAGCTTCAGAGAGCGGCATATGGAAAGGAGGAATCAAAGGAAATTTTCACCTGTCCAAACTGTATGAGGATTGTTTACTACGATATTGAGGCTGAAGTTAATGAAGAGGAGGCATGATTGAGAGATTTCCACTCCTGGATGGAAGAAAACCGCGAGCTGATTGATAAGTATCTGAGAGATCTCTTGGCTTTTTCTGAAAATGGAGCAGAAAGGTTATTTGATGCTATGAGGTATGCTGTTTTTTCTGGAGGAAAGAGGGTCAGGCCACTCCTTTCATTTGCCGTTTCTGAACTTCTTGGAGTAGAGAAGGAGGATATTTTACCCTTTGCTGCTGGTATAGAGATGATTCACACATATTCTTTGATTCATGATGATCTTCCAGCCATGGATAATGATGATTTCAGAAGGGGAAAACCTACTGTGCATAAAAAATATGATGAAGCAACAGCCATCCTTGCCGGTGATGCTTTATTAACCCATGCTTTTTTTGTGTTGAGCAATGGTCTTGCAGGAAATTTCCCTTCTGAAAGGGTGCTCAGAGTTGTGGGATATGTTGCTCTGAACGCAGGTGTGGAAGGGATGGTTGCAGGTCAGCAAATTGACATTGAGGGAGAGAAAAGAAGGCTTAATCAGAATGAAGTTGAAAAGATGGCTCTTTTCAAAACGGGTAAACTGATAGAAGCATCAGTGGCTGGACCTGCCATTCTGGCTGGAAGAAGCGAAGAGGAAATAGATATGTGGAAAAAAGTTGGAAGCAGGACGGGACTTTTATTTCAGATTGTGGATGACATACTTGATGAGACTGGGGATGAGAAAAAGGTGGGAAAGAAATTGCATAAGGATAGAGAGAGGGGAAAGAACACCTTTGTAACCATACTTGGTCTTGAGAATGCTGTAATCTTTAAAAACGCTATTCTTGAGGAACTCCTCTCCATTATTCCCTCTGGTAGTAATCTTGAGAAACTGGTAAAATTTATTGGAGAAAGGGAGTTTTAGGAGGAAAAAATGCTTCTTGAAAAGGTTAACTCCCCGGAAGACATAAGAAAATTATCTGTTGATGAACTTTACACTCTGGCAAAAGAAATCAGGAATTACATAATAGATGTGGTTTCAAAAAATGGCGGACATCTTGCACCAAGCCTTGGAGCGGTGGAACTTGCCATTGCCCTTCACTATGTTTTCAACACACCTGAGGATATACTGGTATGGGATGTTGGACACCAGGCATACGCTCATAAAATCATTACAGGAAGAAGAGATGAATTTAAAGAACTCCGAAAATTTAACGGTATTAGCGGGTTTTTATCCATTGAGGAAAGTGAGTATGATGTTTTCGGGGCAGGTCACAGCAGTACATCAATCTCGGCTGCTCTTGGCATAAGAGAGGCTCTTGATAGGAAAGGAAAGAAAGATACGAAGGTAGTTGCAATTATTGGAGATGGAGCTCTGACTGCTGGGGTTGCCTTTGAAGCTTTGAATAACGCGGGAGACAGCGATAAAGATATTATTGTCGTTTTGAATGATAATGGAATGAGTATCTCTCCCAATGTTGGAGCAATTTCCTCTTTTCTCAGCAGAAAAATGACCGGCAGGTTCATGACTTCTCTCAGAAATGAGGTGAAAAACTTTCTGAGAAAAATCGGTACACCTGGTGCCATTGAACTTGTAAGAAAAATTGAGGATTCAATAAAAAGTTTGCTTGCTCCCAGCGCCCTCTTTGAAGCAATGGGTTTTGTATATGTTGGTCTAATTAATGGACACAGGATTGAGGAGCTGATTGAGGTTTTTGAAAATGCAAAGATACAAGAAAGGCCTCTTCTTATTCATGTGGTCACGAAAAAGGGGAAAGGTTATCCTCCTGCAGAAAGTGACCCTGAAAAGTTTCACGGTATAGGTCCTTTTGATGTTAAAACTGGTGAAGTTATTAAAAGCAATAAGCCAAGAAGTTATACTTCTGTTTTTGCGGATACACTTATAAAACTTGCCAGAGAAGATGAGGATATTGTTGCAATAACCGCAGCCATGCCAACGGGGACCGGTCTGAATAAGTTCAAAGAAGTTTTTCCCGATAGATTTTTTGATGTTGGTATTGCTGAGCAGCATGCTGTACTGTTTGCTGCTGGCATGGCTATTAAAGGTTTAAAGCCGGTGGTGGCTATTTACTCCACATTTTTGCAGAGGGCTTTTGATCAACTTATCCATGATGTTGCCATCCAGAAATTGCCAGTTATTTTTGCTCTTGACAGGGCAGGAATTGTGGGGGAGGATGGTCCCACCCATCATGGTATTTTTGATCTTAGCTATCTGCGGCTAATTCCCAATTTCACAATTGCGGTGCCGAAGGATGAAAATGAATTGAAAAACCTGCTTTACTCAGCTTTCAGATGGGAAAAAGGTCCAAAAGCGATAAGGTATCCCAGAGGAGCGGGAGTAGGAGTGGAAGTCACTGATGATTTTGTCTTTATTGAGGAGGGGAAGTGGGAAATTCTCTCTGATGGGGAGCATGGAGTTATTTTTGCTGCAGGTTATCCGGTGTATCCTGTACTTAAAGTTGCTGAAAGGTTGAGGAAAGATGGTATCAAAATAGCAGTTGTAAATGCGCGTTTTGTGAAACCACTTGACAGTGAGATGCTGAGGAGTTTTGAGTCTGAACCTTTTGCCATAACTGTGGAGGAAAACAGTATCATAGGCGGGCTTGGTGGAGCCGTTGCGGAATTCTACAGTGAAAGGTCGGGGCCACCTGTTTTCAGAATCGGTCTCAATGACTGTTTCCCACCTGTTGGAAGCCAATCTGATCTCCGGAGACTTGCAGGTCTTGACGAAGATGGTCTCTACAGGAGAATAAAAGAGATCATTTCCGGAATACTTGCCCATGGTTGAAAAGAAAAGGGCTGATCTGCTCCTTGTAGAAAGGGGTCTTGCAGAATCGAGGGAGAAGGCGCGTGCATTAATCCTTGCTGGAGAGGTTTTTCTTGAAAACAGAAAAATAGAGAAGGCAGGTGAACTTCTTCCCGTTGACGCGCCGCTCAGGGTCAGAGAGAGATTGCCCTATGTGAGCAGGGGAGGCCTTAAACTTCAAAAGGCTCTTGATCACTTTAATATCGATGTTAGAGATAAGGTGGTTATTGATGCAGGGGCTTCTACAGGGGGCTTCACTGATCTCCTGTTGCAGAGGGGAGCCAGGCTCGTATATGCGGTGGATGTGGGAAGGGGGCAGTTACACTGGAAACTTCAGAAGGATCCAAGAGTTGTGGTTATGGACAACACCAATATCAGGTATGTAACCAGAGAACATTTTCAAATACCGCCTGTTATGGCAACCCTGGATCTTTCCTTTATCTCCCTGACGCTGGTTCTACCTGTTATCTACGGGATCCTTGAGGGAAGGAAAGAAATAGTCGTACTTATTAAACCCCAGTTTGAGGTGGGAAGGGAGAAAGTGGGAAAGGGTGGGGTGGTGCGTAAAAGAGAATATCAGATGGAAGCTGTTGAAAAAATATTAAATTTTGCCAGAAATCTTGGCCTTGTGATTGAGGGATGGGTTGAATCCCCAATCAAGGGACAGAAGGGAAATGTGGAATTCCTCGCGTATTTTCACATCTAATTTTCAAATTCCAGAATAACAGTAATGAGAGGGTTTTTACCCGTTACTCCTCTCATAAATCTTCTGATCCTGACTCTCATCTCTTCTTCAATAAGTGGTATGTGATCAGGAGAAACCTTTTTAATGTTTTTTAAAACTTCAGTAGTTATCCCTGTAATCCTTTCTTTCAATTCTTCAAAAACATCTTCCTCCACAATTCCCAGAGAGAATATCTTGGGTCCAAAGGAAAACTCCCTTGCACTGTTAATGACGCCAAAAAGAACTATCAATCCCTCCCTTGAAATGAATTTTCTCTTTTTCATCACTTCTCCCGAGAGATCTCCGGTACTTAATCCATCTATGTAAGTTACTCCAACTGGATACTCAAATTTATGAATTTCTTCTCCTTCTATCACCACTCCTTCACCATTCTGAAGGACAAAGGTTTTTTCGATCCCTTCTTCACTTGCGAGTCTTCTGTGAAGCTCAAGATGTCTGTATTCACCATGAACGGGAATGAAAATCTCAGGCCTGATCATTCTGATCATCTCTCTGAGTTCTTCTCTGTGGGCATGGCCTGAGGCATGAACCTGGTGAAGTTTCTCATAAAAAACCTCTTTTACTCCCAGCTTGTAAAGTCTGTTGATGTAACTGTAGATTGCCTTTTCCTGTCCTGGAATAAATTTGGCTGAAATTATTACTATGTCGTCAGGTTTTATCTTGATGTTTCTATCTTCATTTCTGGAAATTCTGTAAAGGGTGGAGAATGGTTCTCCCTGACTTCCCGTTACAATTATTGTAAAAGCTCTGTCTGGAATGTCCGATAAATCGCCAATAATGGCTTTTCTCTCCTCTTCTCCAAAAATCCCAAGTTTAAAAGCAATCTCAACACTTTCCTTTATGCTTCTTCCGCTGATATAAACTTTTCTTCCGAGCTGAGCTGAAATGTCAATAACTTCTTTAATTCTTGTTATATGAGAGGAGAAGGTTGTAAATAGAATCCTTCCCTCTGCCTTTTCGAAAATTTTGAATAGAGATTCTTTTACATCCTTTTCGGGGAGAGAGTAACCTGGAAGTTCAACATTTGTACTTTCTGATAACAGGATTTTAACACCTTCACTTCCAACGTTTCTAATTTCATTTTCAGGGAATGGATCCCCGTTTAATGGAGATCTATCTATTTTAAAATCTCCCGTATGGAAAATGATCCCTTCGTCCGTATAGAGTGCGATTGCATAGCTGTCAACAGTACTGTGGGTAACAGGAATAAACTTTGCAAAAATGTTTTCATTAATTTCCATTTTCTCAAATGGACTTACCACACTCCATTTAGGTTTAGATTCAGTTTCAAATCCTTCAAATCTTTTTTCTGCAAGGGCAAGAGTGAATTCTCCTCCAAAGACGGGAACACTCCTTTCCAGTTGGGAAAAGAGGTAGGGTAGTGCGCCGATATGATCCTCATGCCCATGAGTGAGCAGAATTGCCTCAAGTTTTTCCTGATTTTCCCTGATATACTTAAAATCGGGAATTAAAAGGTCAACCCCATAATGGGAACATGAAGGGAAACCCATACCTGAGTCAATAAGTATGAGTTTTTCATTAATTTCTACCACGATGCTGTTCAGTCCAATTTCACCACAGCCACCCAGACAGAGAATTCTGATCATTTTTTTATCCTCACCTTGAATATAAACTGAAAAAAATTTTATAAACTGGACAGAGTGGTGTCAATATGACCGGTAAGAAATTTTACTTTTTGTTGATTTTGTGACATCTGTCACAGAATTTTTTTTACTTTCAGATTATAATCTTTAGTGTTAAAATGTAAGAAAATCCTTTCTGCGGGGAGGATCAGATGAGTTCTCCAAGAATTTTTTTTCTTTTTCTTTTCATTGCTTTTTTTCTGATTTCCTGCTCAGATAATCTTGATCATACTAATGCCTACGATCCCGAAGCTGATCCGGTCAGATACCAGAAAAGGAGTGTGGTTACAGGTCATATTGTTCTTGAGGGAGAAAGTGACTATGCTGGTGTTACTGTACTTCTTCAGGGAAAACTTGATTCAAAAAGCGTCGTTACAGATAGAGAGGGAAAGTTCAAGTTTACAGGTGTAATACCTGGAAATTACTCAATAATTGTATCTGAGAAATATTTTGTTAGAACGGTGAAAAAAATCTCTGTGGGGATAGGAACCATCCAGGATACAGGTGAAATTTTCGTAAGAGCTCTGAAATTTCTGCTGACTGGAAAGGTGGTCCTGCAACAGAGTGGAGGGGAATCTTCCTCTCCAGATGGAGCAATTGTTATCTTGAAAAGAGTTTCCACTTCAAAATCAGGTTTTGGAAAAATGAGTGAAAGTTTCCCCGCTGAAACATCAGATTTTACAGTGGTAAAAACTGTTGATGAGGATGGAGAGTTTCACTTCAATAATGTCTATGCCGGGAAGTATTCACTTCTGATAAAGAAAGATGGATACCTTACAAGGAAAATTGACAATATAGTTATTGCAGATGAAAAGAATGGTGTAAAAGATGTGGGTAATGTGGTACTTTTCAGAGTGACAGGTGCATTTAAAATTAGAGGATATGTTAAAGGTGAAAATGGGGAACCTGTCCCGGATTATTCATTTTCATCAACACGGGAAGTTAAACTTGAGCTGTATGGTTTTAATGCAACTGCAATGACCACTGGAAATTACTATGATGGAGATTGTCACTTTACAGGATGGAAGATTTTCAAAGCCACCGAGGAGTGGCTGCTAACTGAGGGAAGCGGAATGAAAACTGTTTGTGTGAATTTCAGGGACCAGTATGGTTATGAGACAGGGGTATTGAAAGAGTCGATTTATCTTGATCAGGGGAAACCCGAGGTAATTTATCTTGGCATTATAGACACAGGTGATGTTGTCAGATATGGAGAAAGGCTGTATTTCAGAGGGAGGGGAGAGCTTCCTCTGAATTCTGTGGTTTCTGACAATGAAAGTGGGGTAAAGGATTTCAGAATAAGAGTAAATGGTAGTGTTTCACGCTGGATGCCTTATCAGCAGTACTATTCTGTCACGCTTACTTCTGATGGTGATTACACTCTGAGAATATCTTTCAGAGATTACGCAGGAAATGAAACATCTGCTGTTTTGAAATTTATTAAAGACACCACTCCTCCCGAAGGTTCACCGGCAGAAGTTGAAGATGTTAAAGTGGATGGAAAGGTGAATTCTCCCATAGTGAATCTTAAATTTGCCGGTTATTCAACTGATACTGCCAGAATTCTCATAAGTAACTTCCCTGCATTTGGTGAATCGTATCAAATTAGCGCCACAACTTCAACTGAGTGGTATTTAACCTCTGGTGATGGAGTAAAGGAGATATTTGTGAAGTATGTTGATTATGCAGGTAATGAGTCACCTGTGTATTTGACTGTTGTTACTCTGGATACCACACCCCCACCAGTTCCTGATCTGTACAGAGTATCTTTCAGTAATAACCAGATTAAAATAGGGTGGAGTTTTCCCGGGTCAGCTGATCTGGACCACTTTGAATTGCAGAGAAAGATTGAGGGTATAGATACCTTTTTTGTAACTGTGGCGGAGCTCCCTGCAGGAGTAACCACATACACTGATGTTTCAATTTTGCCAGGATACCCCCATCTTTACAGAATCAGAACGATTGATAATGTTGGCAATGTTTCAGAATGGTCTGCCCCTTTTAATGCGGGATTGCCAATTGATCCTGTTAAAAGAGCTTACTATGTTAGTGCTGCAGATGGGGTGCATGTTGTATGGGATAATCCTGAGGGAACCTCCACTCTCCTTGGAAATTACTCGTACGAAGATATCACCGGTGAGACATACAGTGACAATGTTTACAACAATTCAACAGAGGTAAATCTTAAAAAATTTCCATGGGAGGTCTGGAATGGTTCTCTTGAATTGAGAAATTATAATTACCTTGGGGATATGATATGGAACAATAGTTTTGATCTGCCTGGAGTTATGAGAAAAGAGATTGAAGGTTTGCCAGCACCAGCTGGTAAGATTTCTATGGCCCTTGACAGGAATGGCTGGATACATATGGTTTTTCAATCCAGTGATAGTCGTTTGATTTACGCAACCAACGCCGGCAGTGAATGGAGGTATCAGGTGGTTGAGGCAGATGGAAGTGATGGCTGGGATTCCGATATAGCAGTTGATGAGAATGGGAGGCCATATATCTCCTTTGTGGATATGATTCCCGAAGGTTCAGGATCAACATATACTGCTTATTTTAGAATGGCATATTATTCGGGAGGTAATTGGGAAATTGAAACATTTGATGAGAGCAAAAATGTTTCTCTGTATACTCCCTTCAGAACTTCTATTGCCCTTGATAGTCATAGAACTCCATATATTGCCTACTATCAATTGAGGAATCAGTATGGTTCAACGGTGAGGAGATTGAGAGTTTCATACAGAAAATATGGGGGGTGGGTAAGTGAAACTGTTCCTGACAGCAACGACGCTGGCATTTTTAATTCCATTGCTGTGGATAATGCTGGAAGAATAAAACTTGCTTATTACGATAACACCAATCATGAACTGAAGTATGCTGAGAAGAATGGTTCTTCATGGAGCATCACGGTTGTGGATAACAGCAGTCATGATGTGGGAGCTTACAACTCTCTCGCTCTTGATGGTTGGGGAAGGCCGCATATAGTTTATGCAGATTCTGATACGGAGGTGGTTAAATACGCTTTTAAAAGTAATGGGACATGGCATACTCGGGTAATTTCAAATGAAAATATCATAGACTGCGATGTCGTTGCAGGTGCAGATGGTGAGATTATAGCCTCATTTGTGGGATCCGGCCTCAAAGTGGCAGTTGAAACTGGTGATGGGTGGCAGGTTAAATCTCTGAGGGGGGATGGTCACTCAGTCTCGATTAACAGAGATGATCACAACAGAATTTTCATAACAGCTGGCAACCCTTCTTCAGATGGGGAGAGAATTTACTTATATGAGTTACCCTTTGATATGCAGGAAATCGGGCATCATGAGTCTTCATGGATAGGTGGAATCTGGTTTAACATTGAGAATTCAAAATTTCCTGGCATTCTCGTGGAGGAAAATCACGGTGGCTATGGAAGCCTTACCTATTATTATCTTTACAAAAATTTCTGGTACTCGACGCCCGTTACAGATAAGGATCTGAGTTCAGGAAGGGCGGTGGCCAGTGATGATGAGGGTAAAGTCCACTTTGTTTACTATGATCCAGATAGGGGTGAGTTGATTCATAAGTACTTTTATCCTGACACGGATGTTGCTTTTTACGGTGAAGTTGTGAATACCGGCGGAGATCAGGTGAACTATCCATCCCTTTTTATAGATGAGAGGAGAGTTATTCACCTGATCTATGTTGATAATTACAATCAGGTTAAGTATATGGAGAATAACGATGGAGACTGGAGGGGACCAATAATGTTAGATGGGAAGGAGGATGTGGAAAATTCTGTACCTGAAATCATAGGAAGAGGAGACAGAGTTCTGATTTTTTACTCAGATTTCTCTGAACAGAGGAATAAACTCCTCTATTACGATGTAAATGAAGGCAGAATACATGAAACTCCCTTTCCTGCTGTACGAAATTTTGATGTGACCATGGATAGAGATAATCACATTTACCTGATCTATAAATCTGGCAACAATCTGTTCTATGCCACCAGCAGGTCGGGAAAATGGAAAAGTGAGCTGATAAGTAGTGATGCTTATGCAGGCCATGGAGCGATAACTGTGGATGATTCTGGAAAGGTTCACATGGTATATTCCACTTACAACTCAAACAGAATTGTTTATGCGACTGGAAAATATGGGAACTGGAAAAAGTTCCATATCACGGAAACTGGTGGTCAGTATGCAGGTTTCTTTGCTATCGCAGTTGACGGTAAGAATTATGTGAATACTGGAATTGCCACTGGAAATGGTTTTTACTATCTTACACCCTCTGTGTTACTTGAATCCACATTTACACGGATGAAATGATATAATGAAGTATGAGAATATACATCCACATTCCCTTCTGTGTGAGAAAGTGCCCTTACTGTAATTTTGTTTCCTTTGCAGTCAAAGATAAAAGTGTCCACGAGAGATACGCGGAAGATCTGTGCAATGAGTTAAAATTGTGGAGGGAAAAATTTGAAGAGGAAGGGATTGAGCATGAGAGAGTAATTTCTGTTTATTTTGGTGGTGGTACACCTTCCCTCTTATCAGCTTATCTACTTGATATGATCCTTAATTGTGTAAGAAAATATTTTCCCGATTTTCACCCTTCTGCAGAGATAACCATTGAGGTGAATCCAGGAACAGTTGAGAGGGGAAGTTTGAGAGATTACAGGGAGATAGGATTTAATAGGGTTTCAATTGGGATTCAGAGTTTTGACGATAGGGTTTTAAAGTTTCTTGGAAGGATCCATACTGGAAAAGAAGCTCTTGAGACTCTTAAAGAAGCAGAAAAATATTTTGATAAGATCAATTCTGACATTATCTGGGGTGTTGAAAATGATACTCTGGAGAGAATAGAGAAGGATCTGGAAATCGCAACCATATATTCCAACCACATTTCTGCTTATTCTCTAATTGTTGAGAGGGGTACCCCTCTCCATGAGATGTATGAGAGGGGAAAGGTGAGGCTTCCAGCTGATGATGTCATTGGTGAATGGTATATTGCCATTCATGATTATCTCCTTTCCATGGGTTTCACCCATTATGAAATATCAAATTTTGCCCTTCCGAAAAACTTCTCGATTCACAACTGGGGATACTGGATGAGGGATTCATATCTTGGAACGGGCATATCTGCCCATGGATTTTTCAGTGAAAGAGAAAAGAGATACTTCAATGTATCCTCTCTCAGAAACTATTTTGAAAAAATTGAGAGCGGAAATCTCCCTGTGAAAGAAATGGAAAAGCTTGACGAAAAATCCATCATAACTGAAAAAATTATGCTTGGATTGAGAACTTATCTTGGGATCAGAAAGGGAATTTTGCCTGAAAAAGCTTCACTTGCGGAGAAGGTAAGGGAATTTATAGAACTTGGTCTTCTGGAGATCCATGGCAATCACATAAGAATTCCCTATTCAAACTGGAGCAGAGCAGATGCAATTATAAGGGAGCTGGTCAGTGAAATTTAATTTACACTGAAT
>JALSQH010000037.1 GCA_026985515.1 bacterium | reverse complement strand
AAATACTTCCTGTGATATTTTGTAGCTTCTTCTAAATCATCAAGAATCTCTTTTTTCTTCTTCTTGGGAGCACTTTTGTAAAGTTTATAGTTAATTGCAACAATGGTCCTCTTCTGGTTGTGATTATATCCTTTTGTTGGTAAGATAATATTCATATGACTCTCCTTGTTAAGTTTAGGTGTGGCCGTGCCTTTCTTGGTGCGGCCACGAATTTTATTATGGGAATTTTTCTGAGTAAACACCACCTTTTTCGGTAAGATTATTTTTGAGCTAAAGCGTAGGGTTGACAAAACAAATTTCTATATTATAATAAAAAATGGATAGCGAAAAAGCAGAGACGAGGGTTGGGTTTATCTAAACACCGGTGGGTGTCCCAACCCCGTCTTTTTTTATGAGACGATGTTTTGTGTATATTTAGTAGATGGCGGGTTCTTTTTTAAGAAATTTAGATCTTTTTATGAACATCCACCATCGGCAAACGAAGTAAAAGATTTCATAGAGAAATTTCATATCCAATTTAATCCTAATTTTTGAAGTTTTCAGAATTTATTATTATGATAGTCCTCCTTCAAGGGAAAGAATAAAAAAGATTTTTTCTGGTGAAATAATCAACTTAGAGGAAACCGATGTTTATAAAAACAAAATGGCTTTACTGACTGATCTTAAACGCACAGATTTGGTGTCAGTAAGGGAAGGTTTTTTGATTTATAAGGGATGGAAGTTAAAAAGAGGGGCGATAAAAAAGTTATTAAAGGGGAAGAATTGGGAGATGATGATTTTGTACCTGAGATTATACAGAAAGGGGTAGATATAAAGATAGGGCTTGATATTGCCTGGATTAGCCTTGAAAAAATAGCACAAAGAATCGTACTCATAACAGGTGATTCTGATTTCGTCCCTGCAATGAAGTTTGCAAGGAGAAACGGGATCCAGGTTATGCTTGCTACTCTTGGTCATGGAGTTAAAGAAGAGTTGAAGAATAATGCAGATTTTCTCGTGGAAGTAGGTTTAAAAGAAATAATGAAGTGAGAGGATCTCCGAGTGGCTATGGGCCTTTACACAATGGTAAGCCTTGTACTGCTGTTATCTGTTATTACCCATCATAATTGAACCCTCCGCCCTTCTGTGCTAATCTAAAAATAAAAGGATAGTAAACCCTTTTTGATGAAGGAGGCTCAAACCCGCTATGACCCGCGAAGAAATCCTTCAAAAACTCAGGGAAAGCAGAGATAAACTCAGGCAGTTTGGAGTGAAGAGGATCGGTATATTTGGTTCTGCTGTCAGGGATGAGTTGAGGGAAGATGGCGATATTGATGTGATTGTGGAGTTTGAGGAGGGAAAAAAGAATTTTGACAATTTCATTGAGTTAGCTTTTTTTCTTGAGGAGCTTTTTGACAGGAAAGTTGATCTCATTACTCCGCAGAGTGTAAGTCCATTTGTTAAGCCTTACATAGAGAAGGAGGTTCTCTTTGAAGCAATGTAAAGTGTTTTTGAAACATATACTTGAATTGAATGGAGAAAGATCGCAGGAATGAGGAATAAACTTATTCATGAATATTTTGTGTAGATTATGGCATCGTGTGGGATGTGGTTATAAATAAAATTCCAGAGATAAGAAAACAGATAGAAAAGATTTTGTTAGAAGCATAGGAGAATGAGGGATTGATTATGAGGAATAATAAACTTTATACCGCTGATAATCCTGAAAAAACATGAGAAAACAGGGATAAACTTATATAGTTAGAGGGAGGGAATGGCACTATGGTAAATCTTACTCCTGTTGTAAGCGAATTTAAGAAGAAGGTTCTTGAGGAATTTGGGAATGCTGTTTTTATTTTATTTGGATCACAGGTAAGAGGAGATGCTGAAGAAGAATCAGATATTGATGTGCTGGTGATTCTGGACAGGGAGGTTAATACACTGGTAAGAGAAAAAATTTATGATATTGCTTATGAAATTGAACTTAAATACGATATTGTTCTTGATGTTAGTGTGTTTTCAAAGTTTGAGTGGGACAGGTACAGGAAGGTTCTCCCTTTTGCAATAAGAGTGGAAAAAGAGGGAATTGTGGTATGAAAGAAAAAGAGGAAGTTATCGAATACTGGCGTAAAAGAGCAAGAGAATCTCTTGAAGATGCAAAACTATTAGTCCAGAATAATCGGTTTTTTTCTGCTGTGAACAGAATTTATTATGCGATGTTTTATCAGGTTTCAGCTCTGTTGCTTATTAATGGTCTCTCTTTTTCCAAGCACAGTGGTGTCATGTCTGCATTTAACAGAGAGTTTGTGAAAACTGGCAGGATAGATAAGGAATTGGGCAAATTTTTTAACCGCATGTTTGAGCATAGAAAATATGGTGATTATGGAGAACTTGTTGAATTTGACAAGGAGGAAGTGGAAAACTGGCTAAAAAAGGCGGAGAAATTTCTTGAGGAAACGGATAAGTTAATTTATAAATTTTAAACCTACATGGAGGGGCTCCCCCACCATGACCCACGAAGCAATCCTTCAAAAACTCAGAGGAAAACAGGGATAAACTCAGGCAGTCTGGAGTAACAAGGATCAGCATATCTATCTCAGCCTTTGGTTGAATGTACCCTTAATGATCTCTCCTCTTGCCTTTTCTTTCCCCCCGTGGTAAATTGAAATATAACCTGGAAAGGAGCAGGATAAATGAAGATAAAAGGTGTTCTTCTAACCGGAACTGTGGACTACATTAAAAACCGCTTTGGTAATGATGGGTGGGAAAAGGTGCTTGAGAATCTCCCTGAAAAGATTTCTGCCCAGCTAAAAAAAATCATTCTCCCCGGTGGTTACTACGATGCGGAGATCTACATTCAATTGCACAAAGTTTTAAGAGATCTTTTTGATACTGACGGAAAGCTATGGCAGGATATTGGAAAGTCAACTGCTGAAGCATCCATGGAACTGTACTCGTCAGTCTTTAAGAAAAAGTTAACAACCCCTGTTGATGCAGTAAAAGGACTTGTTCCCCTTCTTGCAGATATGCTCTTTGGAGGAATAAAACCTGAAATATATCAGCCCGGTGACAATACCATTGTCTACATTTTGAGAGGGACTCCCATTGGTGAGAATGATTTTACAAAAATACTTGCAGAGAGATCAGTGGGCTGGATTAATGAGGTTTTTTACCTTGTGAATACCCCCGTGAGAAATGTTGAATATGAAATAGGCAAAGATGAAAAAGGCAACTACTTGAAATTCACGATTGAATGGTAGAATGAACCTCTTTTCTGCCTGTCTCCTTGGTATTAACTGTCGCTACGACGGAAAAAACTCAATGAGGGAAGAGATTGTGAAAATTTTCCAGAGGGAGGGCGGGATAGTAGTCTGTCCTGAACAGTTAGGTGGACTGCCCACACCGAGGAAACCCGCTTATTTCACCGGAGGAGAGGGAAAATCTGTCCTGGAAGGGAGGGCAAGGGTTGTGGTGATTGAAACTGGGGAAGATGTGACTGAGAACTTTATTAGAGGGGCGGAGGAGGTGTTAAAACTGGCCAGACTTGCAGGTATTAAGAGAGCCTATATGAAAGAGAAGAGTCCATCCTGTGGGGTAAACAGGGTCTACATAGATGGAAATCTTGAAGACGGGAGAGGCGTAACCTCTGCTTTATTTGAAAGGGAAGGAATCGAGATAATAGGGGTAGAATGAGATTTCTTGTAAGAAGGGTTCTTCTTCTCATCCCCACAATCTGGGGAGTTGTAACCCTCGTTTTTTTTCTGATTCACCTCACACCGGGGGACCCGGTTGAAATTATGCTGGGGGAAAATGCTGTCCAGGCTGACAGAGTTGCTCTTCGTCATCAGCTTGGTCTTGATAAGCCCCTTTATCGTCAATATGTTGATTACCTCAACAGGGTAGTTCATCTTGATCTTGGTAGATCCATCTTCTACAAAGAAAAGGTAATGAAAATCATTGAGGAGAGATTTCCCGCCACCTTCACCCTCGCCTTAGTTTCAATGATTGTGGCAATTTTAATAGCAATTCCTCCCGGGATTTATGCTGCGGTAAAGCAATTCTCCTTCTGGGATAATTTGACAGCGGTTATTTCCCTTCTGGGTGTCTCCATCCCCAATTTTTTCCTGGGCCCGGTTCTCATTCTCTTCTTTTCTCTTAAATTGGGATGGTTTCCCGTATCAGGGAAGAGTGGATTTGCGAGTTATGTCCTTCCATCCATAACTCTGGGAACTGCTTTGGCTGCCATTCTCACCAGAATAACGAGAAGCTCCCTTACAGGAGTGCTTAAGGAAGCTTACATTACAACAGCAAGAGCCAAGGGTCTCCCTGAGTTTCGGGTTATTGTGAAACATGCCCTGAGAAACGCCATGATCCCTGTTGTTACAATTATGGGACTTCAATTTGGTGCCCTTCTCTCAGGAGCAATTATAACTGAAACAATATTCAGCTGGCCAGGCATAGGGAGGTTGCTCATTGATGCCATAAATACCAGAGATTATCCCCTGGTGCAGGGGACGGTCCTTGTCATTGCACTCACATATGTGATTGTAAATACCCTTGTGGATATAACCTACACAATCATTGATCCGAGAGTAAGACTGGAAAAATGAGGAAACTGTTTATAACCGGTGTGGTGATTGTGCTTCTCATGATTCTGTTTGCAGTTTTTGGTCCACTACTCTCACCATATTCCCCCTATGAAATACACCTTGATCAGGGATTAAGGGGTCCCTCCCTTGCCCATCCCATGGGACAGGACAAACTTGGCAGGGATATTTTCACAATGGTTGCCTATGGTGCCAGGGTCTCCCTCACCATTTCCACAACTGCCGTTGCCATATCTTTTATTGCAGGGATCCTGATTGGTGGTATTTCCGGCTATGTGGGTGGAATCGTTGATGAACTCATTATGAGATTAATAGATATTCTTCTTGCCTTTCCGGGAATTCTCCTGGCCATAGCCCTCGCAGCTTTCCTTGGTCCCGGGATGAAAAATATCATTATTGCCCTCTCTGCAATGGGATGGGTGGGATATGCCAGACTTGTGAGGGGACAGGTCCTATCTATCAGAGAGAGAGAATTTGTTCAGGCGGCAATTGCTGAAGGTTTGCCCCTGTGGAGAATCCTCTATATTCACATCATTCCTGAAACTCTTCCACCGGTGATAGTGCAGGCAACCTTTGGAATGGCAGGGACGATACTTGCCGAGTCTTCCCTTTCATTTCTGGGACTCGGGCCGCAGGATATTCCCAGCTGGGGAAGAATACTGAGCGATGGCATAGATTTTCTGAGAGAGGCACCCCATATTTCCATTTTTCCGGGAATTATGATAATGTTAACTGTGATGGCATTTAACTTCATCGGGGACTGGCTCCAGGAGAAAATTCAGCCGGGTGGTGGAGAATGAAAGGGAGAGCCGTTATTATCTTTCTTTTCCTTTTTCTTTTTGCCTGTGTTCCATCAGGAATGAACAAAACAGTATCCCTTGGTGGAGGAACATACCTCTATGTCACTGATAATTCAGTTGTGCTTTACTCCGCAGGAAAGGAGATCTTTGAAATTAAAGGTACAGTCTCTTCTTTGAGAGAATTGAAAACATATTTTTTTGGTGGAAGTACGAAGTTTGAGAAAAAATATATATGGGAAAGGGTAGGTGAAAAAATAAAAAGAGTTTCCGGGAGAGTTGTTGAGTGGAACAACGGTGTAAAGATGAATTTCTCCCTCTCAGGAAAAAATATTGTGAAAATTGAGGCTTCTGGAAATGGAAACGCCCTGAAGTTGATCTTCAGTTGCAGGAGTAATGACCATTTTCTGGGTTTTGGAGCCCAGACTATAAAGAGTGACCAGAAAGGAGAGTATATACCCGTCTGGACATCTGAAGAAGGATTGAGGAAGTTGCTTGAATCAGATGTAAATCCACTCTGGATGGTTGTTGGCAACAGGCATTCTTCTTACTATCCGCTTCCATATTTCTACAATCCTGCAGGTTTTGGCTTCCTGGTGGATACTCCATACCTGACCGAGTTTGATCTCTGCCACAACAGGGAGGATCAATGGAGCATGGAGGGTGATACTTCTAAGCTGAAAATATATGTTTTGATTGCTGATTCCCCCAAAAGGAGCGTGGAGATCTACACAGATCTCACAGGCAAGCCTCTCCTGCCCCAGAAGTGGTACTTTTCTCCCTGGAATGATGCAGTTGGTGGGGAGGACAGGGTTCTTGAGGTGGCGAGAATCATAAGGGAAAATCACATACCTTCAGCAGTTATCTGGACGGAGGATTGGGGTGGTGGGGTGAAAAGGGGAAAGGATGGTAGTTACTCATTTACCTACAACTGGGATCTGGGCAGGGATCTCTATCCCCATTTTGAGACAATGGTAGCTGAACTCCACAGAATGGGATTTCACTTCCTGGTCTATTTTAACTCATTTGTTGATTCAAAGTCCCGTATCTGGAATGAGATCCCGCATGATTATCTCATAAAGCATGAAGATGGCTCACCCTACATGATGTTGATTCCGACCCTGGATTGGGGTTCCATCCTTGATCTCACCAATCCTGCGGCATGGGAGTGGGCGGAGAATAAGATGAAAAAGGCAATTGAAATGGGTGTTGATGGCTGGATGGCTGATTATGGTGAGTGGCTCCCATATGACAGCAGGGTGGCGGAAGGAGAGGGGAAAAAATTTCACAACCTCTACCCCCTCCTCTGGCACAGGCTGAACCTTGAAGTGATGGAAAAGTACAGTGATGAAAGAAACTTTGTCTATTTTACCAGATCAGGCTATATTGGGGATCAGGCTTTAACCCCTGTTTACTGGCCGGGAGACCAGAGCACAGATTTTGCAGTTGATGATGGTTTACCAACTGCCATTGCAGTGGCGGTTAATCTGAGCTGGAGTGGAATGCTGATGTACGGGTCCGACATTGCCGGGTATATGTCCCTCGGTAACCCACCATCAGACAGGGAACTTTTCATCAGATGGACAGAATTTGGTGCTTTCTCCCCTGTTATGAGAACACATCACGGATATTTTGCATTTAAAAACTGGAATTTTTACCGGGATCAGTATACCCTCAACTGGTACAGATTCTATGCAATCTGGCATCAGAGACTATTCCCCTATCTTTACAGTGAAGCTGTAACAGAGGGAAAGAAGGGTATCCCCCTCATAAGACACATGCTCATGGAGTTTCCCGAGGATGCCTCCCTCTATGATATGCCTTATCAGTATATGCTCGGCCCATTTTTACTTGTTGCACCGGTCATTGAAAGGGGGGCACGACACAGGATTCTCTATCTGCCCCGGGGGAAGTGGTATGATTTCTGGGAAAAATGGTCAGTCAATTCAAGGGGTGAATGGATAGAGGCAAATGCCCCCCTTGAGAGGATACCTGTTTTTGTGAGGGATGGTGCAATTCTTGAACTGATAGCGGGGGACATTGATACAATTTCCGCCTTTCAGGAGTCTGAGAATGTGGTGACGCTGGAAGGAAGGAATAACTGGCGGGAAGTATGGGTTTTCCCCGGAGAGCATACCGTTAAATGGAAGGATTATGAGGGAAATGAGTTCGTAAATTCAGTTGTAAATGCGCTGGATCTTTCCACTCTGAAACTGAACTCACAGTATCTTAAATCCTGTGAGGGGAACTCACCACCCTGTTTCTATACCCTGCCCCAGGGGGTGAAGATAAGGGTGAAGAGCAAAGCAGATTCGTCCATTGAAATCAGCGACGACAGAGGCAACAGATTTGAATTTATCCCCGCCGTTGAGAGATGGTGGGATCTGGTGGTGTATGGTGGGTAAGAAGATTTTTTAGAAGCTTCTTGAATTTATTTCCAGAGTAAATATTTTTTGTATTCTTTTTATTTTTAATCACAATTGTTTTAACTTATTTTCTAATTCATCCGGGATCATAATTTTTAGCCCATCTTTCTGTTTGGCATAATAAACAATGTCAACATCTATCAATTCAGTTAACATTTTTTTGGATTGATATGAAATAGGTTTCAGGCTGATAGGAATATTCCCAATATACCCATCAATTCCTTTACTTTCTTCTTCAGATGTTGCAAGTCTGTATTCTGTATTAAATTTTTCAGCAATTTTCTTTAAAATAGCTTCCTGAAACCGCAAACCGATAAAAGTTTTTACTATTACCAGGTCTCTGACCCATTGTTTTATCATTTCTTCGTCTATCTGGTTAATAACATCTTTGAAATTATTTATCATATCCAGTATCTTCTTAGTGGCTATGTCTATTGAATCTGGATACCTTTTCAGATACCAATCTTCCCATTCTTTTAGGGTCTTACCAGTAAATTCTCTTATCAGTTCACTCATCTGCCCGACAACCCTGGGTCTTGTCGCTTGCGCATTCTGGTTGGCAAGATTTATTATCTGAGTTGCATATTTTGGAAAATCGGGAGTATCTATTTCCATTAGCTTTCTGATTTCCTTAATTGTAATTTTGAATTCCATTTAAGATCTCCGTGACCTGATGTTTCCTTTAATTAGTTTTTAATCTTTTGATGAGATGTTTCCTCAATTTCAATAAATTTCTCCTTCATATCAAAATCAAGTTGTCTATCTACTGTAGCTAAGCCGTTTTTGATGAGGTACTTGTTCACAAATATTCTGTTCTTAAGATAAATATATGCTTCCACACCCTCTTTACTTGCAATATAGCCTTTGTCAAATTTTAAATAAACCTGCTTTTTAAGTAAATATTTTCTCATGTAGGATAGTGTGGCATCTTTATCCCTTATAATTATCCCTCTAAGTTTTACAACAAGTCCTGTATCCAATTTTAATTTTCCATCTTCAAGTATTTCCATGACCTTATAAAGCTTGTTTTTACCAAATCTCAGCTTGTCCGGTTGAATTATCGGACTCGCATCTTTTATTCTTGGCGTGTAAAAAATAGGCTCAGGCTCAATAGGTTTATTTCTTTTGATAATTTCAATTTCATTTTTGAATATTGTAGAATCGTCAAATTTGATTTTACTTTTGATTATTGTCAGGAAGTCTTCGTTAATTTCGTATCCGATTACCTTCCTCCCCAACTCCATGGCAACTGTTGCAGTGGTACCACTTCCTAAAAAAGGATCAAGTATAGTTTCTCCAACAAAACTGAACATCTTAATTATCCTTTTGGGTAATTCGTCCGGGAACATTGCCTGATGATCTATCTGTTTCGCACCTCCAAAATTCCAGTGTCCGTAAAAATATTCTTTCCATTCCTCTTTAGTTAGTCTGGATTGCTCTTTGATGTTTTTTGGTATTTTTTTTGTCTTTCCCGGTTTCTTGAATATCAGAATATGTTCGTAATCTATCTCAATCATTCCATTTGGAGGATATGGATAGGAACCCATCACATTTGCTCCACCAGTGGTATTCATTGTTGTTTTTTTCTGCCATATTATGGAGCCCATGTAATCAAAACCGATGTCTTCACATTGGGCGATTATTTCTGCGTGAAGAGGTATAATTTTGTATCTCCCGTACACTATGGATCTTGCAAACTGGTCTCCTATGTTTATAACCATCCTTCTTCCTGGTTCCAGGACCCTGTAGACTTCTTTCCAGACTCTGTAGAGGTCTTTTAGATATTCATGGAGCGTCTGGCCATATCCAATTTGATTTTTGATGCCATAATTTTTTATGGACCAGTAAGGAGGGGAAGTAACAACTAATTGAACGGTATTATCTCCAATTTCTAACATCTTACGGCTATCGCCGATGATAATTTTAACGATATGGTCCATCGTTTTTACTTAGTATAATCTGCAAATCTTTTTAAAACAAGTAACCTATCCCTCCACCCTGCACCAGAATCTTCCCCTCATCACGACCCCTTCAAAACTTTTTGCCTCCACTTCCACTATGTAGCGCTCCCCCTTTTTCTCCACCACCCTCCCTGTGGCTTCCACCCTTTCACCAATTCTAACCGGTTTTAAAAACTCTACTTCAGCCCTTTCTATGAAGACATTTTCAATATTGACGGCAATAGCCGCAGCAAATTCTCCAAGGCCAAATATGAAGCCGTTGTTTACAGTTCCATCAACTTCAACTGCCATTTCGGAGAATGTGAAGAATTCCACCTCTGCATATCCATCCCCGATGTAAACCGGTTCTCCCACCCATTGCCTTGATGCGTGGAGCCTTGCTTTTTGTTCCATGGTACTTCCTTTTTCAAAAAGGCTGATTATGTTATATTATAGATAGCGGAAAAGCGAAAACAAGTGAGGAGGTTGAAATGATTGTTCAGAACAGAGAAATCCGGGCACTGAGGGAGTTTATCAAGAGTGAACATCCAATAATCAATCTTTATCTCTCTGTCAATCCAGTCTGGTTCAAGGCAAAGGAGTGGAAGATCAAACTGAAGGATCTCGTCAAGGAGACAAAGGAAAAGCTGAGGGAAGAGGCCAGATACACGAGAAATGAATTGAAGAGAATCTATTCTGACCTTGATTACATGGAGAGAGAATTGAATTCCATTGATCTCTCTGGAGTGGAGTCTGTTGTGTGGTTTTACAGCAGTGCCAACAACCTTGACACACTTTTCAAAATACCGGAGGAACTACCAAGAAACGATTTCATTGTTGTTTCAGATTTACCCAACTATCTCCTTTTAGATGAGGTCATGGCTAACTTCAAAAGGTATCTGCTCATTCTTTTTGACAGGGAGAGGGTGAGGTTTGTGGAATACTTTATGAAAAAGATCAGGGAACACATGAATCTGAGAGAGAGAATGCACAAACTGGAAGATTACAACGATTTTGGTGCAGTGGAAAAGAGAATTCAGAGGCACGTGATGTACCATATTTACCGGCATTTTAAGAACATCATGCTCATAGCAAGACAGATCATAGAGGAGGAGGATATTGACTATGTTATTCTTGCCTCCCACCAGGAACTACTTCCCCAGTTTAAAGAGAACCTTATCTATGAGGTTAAATCAAAGGTTATCAGGGAAGTTACCAATCTGGACATGAATGCAACAAGAGGCGATATCCTTAAGAGGATGGAGGAAATAGAAAAGGAAATAAAGAAGGAAGAGGAAGAGGAATTGTTCAAAAAGCTTGAAGAAGAAATTGGTAAAAATGGAAAAGGTGTAACCGGTGTAAAGGAAACCCTGGATGCCCTGTATGAGGGTAAGGTGGATATTTTGCTTGTTTCACCCTACTTCAGCAGGGAGGGTGTTGCCTGTCCATCCTGCTATTACATCACCCTGGAAGGGGAAGAGTGTCCCTACTGTGGTAGCAGAATGGAGAAGGTGGAGAATATACTCACAAAGACCTACGATTTAGCCATCATAAACAATTCCAGGGTTAAGCATGTTAATTACCTGAAAACGAAGATTGAAGAGAAGGGTGGAATGGCTGCCCTGCTCAGGTTCGTATAAGGAGATAGAAGGTGTTCCCGCTGAAGGATGATATTCCCTCACGCAGATTTCCCATTGTCAATTATTCCCTCATTGTTCTGAACTTTCTTGTCTTTTTCTTTGAACTTTCCCTCGGGAGAAATCTGCAGTTGTTCATAGCCCACTATGGTTTTGTTCCGATCAGATTCACAGTTGGACTTGAAAGGGGGTTCCCCCTTGAAACTCTGTTTCTGCCAGTTTTGACATCGATGTTTCTCCACGGAGGGTGGTTTCACATAATAGGTAACATGTGGTTTCTCTACATTTTTGGCGACAATGTGGAGGACAGGCTTGGTCATCTACACTATCTTTTTTTCTACATAGCTTCAGGTTTTTTTGCCGTCTTTCTCCAGTACATATTTAACCCTTATTCAAGCATTCCTCTCATCGGCGCCAGTGGAGCCATAGCGGGAGTACTGGGTGCCTATATGGTTTTCTACCCCTATGCGAGGGTATTGACTCTTCTCGTAATTTTTATTTTCATAGACATCGTTTACTTGCCTGCCTTTCTATACCTGTTTCTCTGGTTTTTCATTCAGTTCATAAATGGAACAACAATGGCCTTTCTACCTCATCAGGGAGGAGTGGCTTGGTGGGCACACATAGGTGGATTTTCCTTCGGGGTGGTATGGGGATTGATAATGAGGGTTTTTAAAAAAGAAGAGGTAAGCATCATCCATGTGATGAGGCCCTGGTAGTAAAAGGAGGTTGGTTATGGACCATACCATTAACAGTATTTTCTGGTTGTTTTTAATGCTTATAGCTCTGCTGCCGTGGATCAAACAGCAGATGCTTGAGAGTGCGAGGTTGAATCTTATTCACAAAATAGAAAAGAAGAGGAAATCGAGGGTAATAACTCTCATTCATCGTCAGGAAACCATGAGTTTCCTTGGTTTCCCCGTTTTCAGATACATTGATGTGAATGATTCTGAAGAAGTTTTGAGAGCCTTCAGGCTCACTCCTGACGATATGCCCATTGATCTTATTCTTCACACCCCCGGTGGCCTTGTCCTTGCCGCCGAGCAGATTGCAAGGGCAATTAAAAATCACAAAGGTCCCGTGAGAGTCTTTGTACCCCACTACGCAATGAGTGGAGGAACATTGATAGCTCTTGCAGCTGATGAAATCTACCTTGATCCAAATGCAGTTCTTGGGCCGGTGGATCCGCAACTTGGGGAACTTCCTGCGGCAAGCCTGGTAAAAATTCCAGAAATGAAACCGTATGATAAAATAGAAGATAGAACCCTTGTCCTCATTGATATGTCAAAAAAGGCAATAAAGCAGGTTTATGATTTTGTTTACTGGTTGCTCAAGGATAAAATGGAAGATGAGAGGGCAAAAGAAGTGGCCAGGTTACTTTCTGAGGGATATTTCACCCATGATTTTCCAATTACCTATGAAAGGGCTGTGGAATTGGGACTGAATGTGAAGAGCGAGATTCCGAGGGAAGTGTATCAGCTAATGGCTCTTTTCCCTCAGCCGGTAAGGCATCAGCCTGCTGTGGAATACATTCCGGCACCATATAAAAAAGGAAACAACAAATAAAAAACGGGAGGTAGTATGGAACTCCAGATCGTAAAAAAAGAGGATGTTGTTCTGAGCAACAGAGAGGAAAAGATTCTGAAGAGAAAAGTTGAAAAACTTGAGAGAGTTCTTGGAAAATTTTCCAGCCACAACCCATCCCTCAGGCTGGAGATAGATCGCTCAAACAGAACTAAGGAGTTTCTCCTTAAGGGATACCTTCATGTACCAGAGGATCTTGATCTTACTGTGAGCAATTCCCATTCACAGCTTGCCCATGCAATGGATGGCCTTTTCAAGGCCTTAATAAGGGAGGTGAAGAGGAGGAAAGAAAAGATTATTGATAACCACAGAATTGAAAAAGAAGAGAAAATAGCTTTTCTTACAAGAAAGTTAACCCCTGAAATTCAGAGTGCCATTGCAAAGTTAAGGCCAGAGTTGATTTCATTTGCCAGAAGGATGGCAGCAGCTCATCTCTACCATGACTGGGAATCACTGAAACTTGTTGACTTTGAAGATGTAGTTGATGAAGCCATTGAGAGAGCTGTTGAAGAGGGTCTCGTAAAGAGTGCCAATATTAACAAGAAGTTGCTGTACAAAGCAGTGGCAGAAACTCTGATGAAGGAGATTGAAACAATTTCAGAGGAGAAAAGCGAAGAGGTTAGCATTGATGAGGATGTTCCTCTTGAGCCTCCAGAGGAGGAGGTTTCTGATCTTGGAAGCGAGATACTCGATTTTTATCAGCCTGATGCGTGGTTGAAATTGGAGGATCTCATTCCCTCTGTTGATGTGGAGGGAGAACTTCAGGATGTTCCTGACCTCACAGCGATGAAAGAGGAAATTGTTGATAAAATAAAGAAAATTCTTCCAGGATTTTCTCCGATGGAGAGAAAAGTACTGACACTCTTCATTTTTGAAGAACTTGAACCTTTTGAAATTGCTATGGTTTTAGGGAAGAAAACGGAAGAAATTCACGAAACACTCATAAATGCTCTGAAAAAACTGCTGAAGAAACTTAAAGAGGAATGAGAAGGTATTTATCTCTGTTGCTTTTGGTTTTCTCAGGGATTTTGATTTTTTCCTGTAAGGAGAAGGGGAAGGAGGAAGAAGAGAAAGTTGTCCTCTCCTCCTCCTTTCCGCAGGTAACATTTTCTCTTCCTGTTACGGAGACGGGATGGTATTATTTGACGCTCTCAGTTAAAGGAAAGGGATTCAGATGGGACAGAGAGGAAAGTTCCGTGGTTATTGATGCCTACGATTCCCTTGAAAACTGGCTTGGGGATCTTGTGCTCTGGAACCCGCATTTTACATACAGGCTATTTGTGGGGAGGCTTGAGAAGGGGCAGTTTCAGGTCACCCTTAAATATTCAGTGGATAAGAGTCCAGCAGAAAAGGGAAAGGTAACCCTTGAGAAGGTTCGGCTTGAAAGGATTTCCTCAGTTCCTGAAGAGTGTCTGGAGCATTATCCATATCTTCTGGGATACTCTGCAAAAAGCCTCTCGGTTAATGGAAGAAGCGTTCCCTACAATTCACTCTCTGATCTTCCCCTTTTCTGGGTGTGCAGAAGGGATGGTTCAAAACTGATCTATGTTCTTTACTACTCCAATGAGGATGGTGGCACCGGACTGGTACCCGGTTATCTTATGTATGCCTGGGGGAGAACTGCCGATATTGAAAACGCTTTCACTGTGGACCTTGAGAGTGGCGAAATGTGGAAGAGGGATAATGAAACCAAAGACACTCCATTTAAAGGTGAAAATTATCTTGGTCATCCCCTTCTTTCCGTTGCCCCATCAGATCATGGCCTTGTAGCTGAGGGAAAGGTTGAGGATCAGAGTGGTCAGCTTTTGTTTGCTCCTCTGATTTTACCAGACCTCTCCCTTCACACAAGGGAGGATTACCTTGATCAGCTTCCCTGGAGCTATCTTATTATGGAGTGGGAGATGGAGAGGGAGAAAAAGATTTCAACTGAGGATCTCACTGATCAGGTTAACTCCCTTGCCCCTCTTAACTATTATCTCTACATGGACCTGTACATTGATGATGACGATTGTCAGATTGGCATGCGGGTTCTTCTTGACAGTGGTGAGGAAATTTCCAATGCTACTTCTTCCCTCGCCTGGAATTTCAAAGGCTGGAAGAGAGTTGTTTTAAAATTGCCAGCTCCGGTCAGTTCTCTGACTATTAAAAACATAGCACTGATAAATCTCTCTGGCGATGAGTGTGAGGTAAAAATAGGGAAACTCTTCTATCTTAATGATGATTTTCAGAGCTTTTCCCCCATACTCACCGGGAGCGAGTTAAATCTAAAAATACCGGCAGGAGGAGAAAAGCAGGTTATTCCACTTTTCCAATTTTCTCTCCCTTCTCCTCAATGATCTCTTGAAGATTCATCATAATCTTGACAAGAAAAGTTATACTCTTAATTATCCTATTCTCATGTTTTGTTCTAAAATCTGAAAACAACGTTTTTAATTTCTGTCATCTCTTCAATGGCGTATTTTAAGCCTTCCCTCCCCAGCCCTGAATCCTTTATGCCTCCATATGGCATGTTGTCCACGCGGAATGTTGGATAATCGTTGATTATTACTCCTCCAACATCGAGGTGTTCAATGGCGTAGAAGGTGTTTTTGAGATTATTGGTGAAAACTCCCGCCTGTAATCCGTACTGAGAATCGTTGACCTTATCTATTGCCTCTTCAAATCTGTCAAAGGGTTCTGTTATGACAACGGGTCCAAAGACCTCCTCGCAGTAGACAGGAAGATCCTTTCTCACATCTGAAATTATGGTTGCCTCAATGATGTTTCCATGTCTCTTTGCTCCTGTAATAATTATGGCTCCATTGTCAATGGCATCTTTGATCCACCTCTCCACCTTGTCTGCAGATTTTTCATCAATGAGGGGTCCAAAAACTGTGTCTGGATCCATTGGGTCTCCCACTTTCAGTTTTTCCACCTCTCTCTTAAATTTTTCCAGAAACTGGTCATAAATCCTGGAGTGAACATAGATTCTCTGCACAGCTATGCATACCTGCCCCGCATTGGCAAAACCTCCAATTGCGAGTCTCCATGCAGCAAAATCCAGGTCAGCACTTTCATCCACCACTGCTCCAGCATTTCCTCCCAGTTCAAGCAGAACCTTTTTCTTTCCCGCAATACTCTTCAGGTACCAGCCAACTCTTGGACTTCCTGTGAAGGAGAGGAGTTTAAATCTTTCGTCCCTTACCATCTTCTCTGCCCTTTCCACTGTGGTTGGAACCACATTTACCATTCCCGGAGGAGCTCCCGCTTCTTCAATAATTTCAGCGAGGATCAGTGAGGTGAAGGGCGCCTGTGGTGGTGGTTTCAGCACCACTGTGTTTCCTGCTGCAATGGCTGGAGCAACTTTATGAGCTACCAGATTCAGAGGAAAGTTGTAGGGGGTTATGGCGAGTATTGGTCCCAGAGGAAATCTTTTGTAAAATGCACGATAATTCTTTGTGTTCTCCTGAATATCCACAGGGAAAACTTCTCCACCAATTCTCTTTGCCTCTTCTGCTGCAAATGTGAAGGTTACTACTGCTCTATTTACTTCACCGAGGGCATACTGGTATGGTTTGCCCGACTCTCTCACTATCATTTCTGTGAGTTCTTTTTTCCTTTTTTCTATGCCATCCCTGATTCTCTCCAGAATTTTTGATTTATCGTAGGCTGAGAGCCACCTGGTCTTCTCAAAGGCTTTAACTGCGGCCTGAATGGCATCCTCTACATCACGCTCAGATGCAATGGGAATGTACCCTATGAGTTCTCCATTGTAGGGGTTGATGTTTTCCTCATATTCCTCTGTTTCCCTCCACTCCCCGTTGATAAACAGCCTTTTCTTCTCAGGCATCAACTCCCTCCTTTTAAAAGTTTTTCGTAGAGTTCAGCATATTTTCTGGCAGCCTCTTCCCATGAGAGTTTCATTTCCTTTATAGTAGTATAGGCGTTTTTTGCCAGAAAAATCAACCTTTCCCTGTTTTCAATGAGGGATTTCAATTTATTTTTGAGATCCTCCGGTGAATTCGGGTCAAAAAGAAGTCCATTTACACCATCTCTTATTATTTCTCTGTTCTGGGGAATATCTGATGCCACAATCGCCCTGCCTGTTGCCATTGCCTCTAAAAGAGCAATGGAGCGACCTTCTGAGAAGGAGGGGAGGACAAATATGTGAAGTTTTTTCAACATGTTTAAAACTTCTCTGTTGGGAATATATCCTGTTATCTGGATGTCTTCCCTCAATGGCTGCACTATTCTCTCAATTTCTTCCCTCTCCTCTCCGTCACCAATAAAAATTGCCCTGAATTTAATTCCCTCTTTTCTGAGCAGCAGAAGAGCCTTTGCCAGGGTTTTGAAGTTTTTATTTTTTGAGAAACTTCCTGTACCACCAATGGTTGTGATGCCAGATGGTAGAGGTGAGAAGTTATCTTCCACACCATTGGGAATGTGATACACATGGGGAAATTTTTTCTTCAGTTTTCTTTCCTGTGTGGTGTTTACGGTTACTATTGCGTCACAGTATCTCATGAGTATGCGGGCAGGTGAAAGTTTTTCAAAAAGATTGAAGTCACTTCCGTGAACAGTAACTAAAACCGGTTTTTTCACTTTTAATTTGAAGGGAATCGCCGCGTAAAGATTGAATAGCCAGTGAACATGGAGAAGGTCATACTCCTCTGCAAGGGTGAATATTTTGTAGGTACCTGCCCCCATGAGAAAGGGAAGCGTGAAAAGTAAGGGACTGCCCCTTTTCAGCAGACCGGGAATTCCTCCGGGAAAAGTTGAGAGGTTTTCCATCTTTTTGAAGAAGTATTTCACTCTTATAACTTCGATGCCTTCAATAAAGTAGTTGTCGGGTACATCTCTTACATGAGGGGCAACAACGGTAACCTTTATCCCTCTTTTCTGCAGGTGAAGGGCAAGTTTGTGGATAAATATCCCTCCCGGGAATGGGTCATTCTCTGAGAGAGGATATGAAGTTGTGAAAAAGAGGACCTTCATTTTTCCATTAATCTTTTAACATATCGTTTCAATCTCTCTGCTGCCACATAACCTCCATATTTTGCTGTGTACT
>JALSQH010000036.1 GCA_026985515.1 bacterium | reverse complement strand
TGAGCCACGGCCCCTCCAAAGATTCCAGATGGCCAGGCGGTATCCTTCCATGGCTGGTATTTAATAACATTAAAAGAATCAAAAAAATTGTTTAAGCCTCCAGGTAAGCTCCCAAATGTACCACCAATTGAATTTCCTCTAATATAATAGTAGCCAGACAGGTTGAGATAATAACTCTTTAAAGCGCTTCTTACGAAATTCTCATCGCTGTCGGTCAATACATCATCAGCAGTTTTCCAGACACTGTTTCCACTATCATAGTACCAAGCATCCTTCATTATTTCTTTAGTAAACTCGTCTCCCCTGGCTTCAAGAGATGAGTAGTAATATACCCTCTTTGTCTGACATCCAGAAGCACAGGGACTTAAATCCTCATCAACTTTTCCATAAATTTTGAAGGTGAAATCTCCACTGAAATTCTCATTGAAAATGTGTAAAGGTGATTTTCCAGCATCGTCTCTGCTGCATACTTGATCAGTATAGTCCCAGTTACCATTCGGAGTATTTCCAACATCGTAACCATGTCTACACATGAAGTTGACATCATACTCTTTTAAACTTTCTCCCTCACGCAGATAGTAATAGTGTGTCTCAGATGTAACCTGGAGATCATAATTGATGGTCGCTCCCACTGGCCACTTGATATCAAGGGTGTGAACAGTCAGGGGCGGGGGCAGGATTATGTTTTTCTGGGTCGTTTCCTCTTCTCCACCGCAACCGGTTTGAAAAAGACCAATTAAAACCATAATGAAAAGGATCACAAGTAGTTTTTTTGTACTCATAAAGCACCTCCCTCTTATTGTTTCATCTGGTCACATCCGACCAGTATAATAATTTCTTCCTCCCCATAGGTTGGTGGTACCTGGGTGAGTTTCTGCTGTCCGGGAATCTTGGCTGCAATGATCTCAGCATAATCCCTGTACAGGGGTTTGTAAAGTATCTCTGTATAATTCTTGTGATCATACTTCTCATACTCCCCTATTCTCTCCACATTGTATCCAGCAAGTAGCAATATTTTTGCCACATTTTCCGCAACTAAGACTCCACTCTGACAGGCATTCAAAACGGCTATTTTTATTTCAGAAATTGGCTTTTTCTTCTCTTTCGCCTTCTTTGATACATCACATCCTACCCTGACAACAATGTCAGCATCATACCCAAGGGGTATTCGCTTTATCAACTTCTGCCTCCCCGGAATCCATCTTGCAATTTGAAATGCAAGCCTCTGGGCAGTGGAAAAAATGATTTCTGTTGTGTAAACCATTTCCTTTGATTCCACTATGGGTCTTATCACTTCCAGACCCTGCTTTTCAAACATCGCCGCCAGCTGCCTTGCTGATTCCATATCTCCACAGGAAGAAATAATCATAACAACAGGTTTCTTCACAGCAGGTGCAGCTTTCTGTGGCTGAGCAGGAGCCTGTTTCTTCTGTGGAGAAGGAGCTTTAACTGTTACAGGCTTTACAGGCTGCGGGGGAGGTGGGAGAGGAGTATAGTAGTAGGTCAATCCAGCAACAACTCTTCTGTCTGTATTTGACCTCAATTCTCCCGCCAGACCTGTACCAAAGGAGAAGGTGAGGTAAATATCTGGAATGGGGAAAAATTTTAATCCAGTCTGAAAGAAGAGATCCTCATCTTTACTCTCTCTCGCGGAAGAACCGATTATTTCCCCGAAGAGATTCAATTTTGCGGATAAATCCCATTCAACCCCAGCTGCACCAAGAACAAGATCCTCCTGGGTATATTTGTTGAGAGAGGGGTTAAAATATTCACCTTTCTCATAGCCGAGTCTTCCATAGAGACCCACATTTTTAAAATTCATCTGCCCGATAAGAGAAGCACCGTAGCCAAACTTCCCCGTTCCAACATGTGTATCTCCAGCAAAAGAAGGTTTCAGATATGGGAAAAGAGAAAATTTGATCCATTTTTTGTTCAAAAATCTGCCCTTGACTCCTAAAAGGGGTGATGAAACACCCATCCATTCGGGACTCACGATGTAAAATGGAAAATTGAAGTCCAGTTCAAGCCAGTCAAAAATTCCATAATAAGAGGTGAGAAAAATGTGACCTGTCTGTCCTCTGAGATCATTCTTATACTGGGAATAAACAGCAAAAACCCCCACATCATAGGAACCCTTCAAAGCTGTGTCGGCATAGGGTACATGGACAAGGCCACTTCCTCCAAATATGGAAGCCGCAAAAACCCTTCCTGTGAATAATAAAACTGCAAGCAGTAAGTATAACCCTCTTTTCATAATTTTCCTCCAATCTGGCTATATTTACACTTATAACACAATAATCCCCATTTTGCAAGAATTTGAGCCAATTTTAAATAATTCCTGCCACGGTCAGCATCCGACCACATTCTTTTTCCTTCCTGTAGGAAAAAAGCAATTCTTCTCCGTATGTACAGCAGGGGATAACATTTATTAAATCTGGGGATAAGCCTGAACTTATCAATTGAAACTTCACAACATTCTGTAAGTCAAGATGATAAACACCGGATGTGTCCTTCCAGTAAAAATCTTTCCTCATCAGTCCAGCCCTTTGAAATTCCTCCACAACATCCTTTCCTACACTGTACCTTTCACCTGAAATTGCAGGACCTATGACAGCCATGATTTTCTCAGAATGCGGGTTACCCAGCTTCTCCACAGCCCTTCCTGCAATGTTTCTGACTGTTCCCCTCCATCCCGAATGGACAACTGCGACTCTTTTTTTATCAAGATTCACCAGAACGACTGGAACACAATCCGCCGTTAAAACCCCGACTCCAAGTCCAGGAGTTGATGTAATCAGCCCATCCCCCTCATCTATCCATATGGGGCTTTTTCCATAAAATTCGTTGCTTTCCAGGACCCTGTCGCTGTGAATCTGCCGAAGCAGATGAATTTCCCTGAAGGGAAGATAATCCTTTACCTTTTCCCAGTTTCTAAATACATCCTCTGGAGAATCTCCTACGGTGAAACTGAGATTCAGGGATGAGAAGGGTCCTCTGCTGCACCCTCCTGAACGGGTAAAAAAAGCATGGAAAAGCCACCCTATTTTCTGCAGATTTCCTTCCTTTAAAACTATCATGTGATTTCCTCTAACTTCTTAAGAAGACTGGAAAAATCTTCAGGCAGAGGTACTTCAAATTCCATTACTTCTCCCGTTGCAGGATGTCTAAACTTAATCGACCCGGCATGAAGAGCATGCCTTGGAAAGGAAAGCAGGATCCTCCTTATTCTTTCGTCACTGATCTTCTTTACTTTTCTAACTCCACCATAAACCTCGTCACCCACCAGAGGGTGACCGATATGAGCCATGTGGACCCTGATCTGATGAGTTCTTCCAGTTCTTGGAAACACTTTTATGAGAGAAACTTCTCCAAAATACCTTAAAAGTCTCCACTCAGTTACAGCTTCCTTTCCATGTTCATAGTTGACTGAAAATCTTATCCTGTTTTTAGGGTCCCTTCCAATGGGTTCATCAATAACCCCCTCTTCAGGAATCTGACCAACAACGAGAGCAATATAGCTTTTTTTCACCATCCTCTTTTTAAATTGTTCCACCAGTACTTTCTGAGCTTTCTCGTTTCTCGCAACAATCATTACTCCACTGGTATCTTTATCCAGTCTGTGGACTATACCTGGCCTGACATAACCATTTATATCCCAGTCCTTAAAATGGTAAAGTAGCGCATTTACAAGAGTTCCCCTTGGATTGCCGGCACCCGGGTGGACAACAAGTCCGGGAGGTTTGTTAACAACTATGACATCCTGGTCATAATATACCACTTCAACGGGAATATTCTCGGGAATAATTTCAACTTCTTCTGGCGGCGAAGGGGTGTACTCAATAATCTCTCCCCCTTTCAGCTTTGCATCAGGTTCTTCAACCTCGCCATCGACAAGAACCAGACCCGAAAGAATATCCTTCTTTACTTTACTCCTGCTCAATCCTGTGGAAAGGGCAATAAATTTATCTAATCTTATGCCTCTCTCCCTGCAGTACAAAAGAATTTTTTCTTCCATCAGGAAACTCTTGAGAGGATTGCCCTGATCTTTTTCTCAGCCTCTTCCTCCCCCTTCATGATACCTTTTTCAATATGTCTGAAATCCGCCCAGAATATATCTGAAACATCGGGCTGAAGCAATATGTCTGCATCTCTGAGGTAAAAATTCTTAAGATAATACCTCGCAATATCATCAGAACGAAGCAGCACATTCAGACCATTATCCAGCGGTGGAGACTTCTCCAGTTTACCATTGAGGTCAACGGCAATTACAAAATCAGCGCCCATCTCCCTTGCAAGGGCAACAGGAACATTCTCGATCCATCCCCCATCTGCCAGCAATCTCTCACCATCAATAACAGGTGGTAAAAAACCCGGTATAGCACTGCTTGCAGCAACTGCGAATCTGGCTGAACCCTCCGTCAACTTGATTTTCTCCCCGGTGACAAGATCAACAGCTACGGTGGCAAATCTGATGGGGAAGTCCTCAATTCTTTTATCCTCAACGAGCATTTCAATACTTTTAAAGTACCTGTCCCTTGAAACAAGGGATTCCCTTGTAAGAGAATAGGTCAGGGCATATCCCTGACGGAAAAAGTAACCAAGTTTTTTCAAAAATCCCTGATGAGAACTCCTCCTCATTTCATTGAAGAAATCTATTTCTGTCTCCTTGAAATGGTCGCTTCTCACAAAGGAAATCAATTTTTCAATAACTCTGTAAATGTCACCTGTGGATGCATACATGGCACCAATAAGTGAACCGATACTTGTGCCTGTTACAATATCAATCCTGACACCTTCACGCTGAAGAACCTTTATTACAC
>JALSQH010000035.1 GCA_026985515.1 bacterium | reverse complement strand
CAGATCATTTTTCAGGACCCATTTTCTTCACTGAATCCCAGAATAAAGATAGGAAAGGCCATTGAAGAGCCTCTTGTTGTACACGCTCTTGAAAGAGACAAAAAGAGAAGACGGGAAAGAGTTTTTCAGCTTCTGAGAGAAGTGGGGTTAAGGGAGGAAGATTATTTCAGATATCCCCACGAGTTCAGCGGAGGACAGAGACAGAGAATTGCAATAGCCAGAGCACTTGCGTTGAATCCAGATTTCGTGGTGGCAGATGAAGCTGTTTCTGCCCTCGATGTCTCCATACAGGCACAGGTCCTGAATCTTTTAATGAGATTGCAGAAGGAGTATAATCTCACCTATCTATTTATTTCCCATGATCTTCGGGTAGTGGCGCGGGTAAGTGACAGAATTGCGGTACTTTATCTTGGTCAGGTGATGGAGATAGGGACAGCAGAAGATATATTTTTGAAACCGGCGCATCCCTACACTCATGCCCTTCTTTCTTCCATACCTGGTGAGGAAAAAGTACCGGAGTATATAAAACATGTGGAACTGAAGGGAGACCCCCCGAGTCCCTACTTTGAACCCGAAGGATGTCCTCTTGCCGATAGATGTCCTTTTGCTGATGATAGGTGCAGAAAAGTGAAACCTGTTCTTGAAAAAATCGAAGGGGAACATTATGTGGCGTGTCACCATCCATTTTTAATTTCAAAGGAGGTGAAGGATGGATCTCTTTAAAACAAGAATAACGGAATTATTCGGGATCGAATATCCGATCATACTTGGGGGAATGCTGTTTATTTCAAGAGCGGAACTCGCTGCAGCTGTTTCTGAAGCAGGAGGTCTGGGTGTTGTTGCAGCGGGAACTTTTTTAGATGAAGAGGATGTTAGAAAAGAAATAATAAAGGTCAAGGAGTTAACCAGCAAGCCATTTGCAGTCAATGTACCCATTTTTAAACCTAATGCTGAACAATTGATAAGAATAGCTGTTGAGGAGGGTGTAAAAATAATTGCCACCTCTGCTGGGAGCCCCAAAAAGTATACAGCCGAATTGAAGGAGCGCGGTTTAACCGTTTATCATGTTGTCGCTTCTGTTGTTCACGCTATCAAAGCTGAGGAGGCAGGTGTTGACGCAGTTGTGGCTGAGGGTATTGAGGCTGGTGGTCACGATAGCCCTGACCAGATACCTGTGTCCGTTCTGGTGCCTCAGGTTGTTGATGCTGTTGAAATCCCCGTTATCGCGGCGGGAGGCATAGCTGATGGAAGAGGATTTCTTGCAATGAGGCTACTTGGTGCCGAAGGTGTACAGATGGGAACCAGATTTATGATTTCCAGAGAATCTCCCCTTCATCCAGATGTTAAAAGACTTGTAATAGATACTCCTGACAATGGTACCATGCTTATTGGAATGAAAGCCACAGGCCACCCTGTAAGGGTTGTCAGAACTCCTCAGGCCATGAGGCTTGCCCAGGAGGAAGAAAAGGATCCTGAGAAGGTGAAAAGCATAATAAACAGCATGGCAGAATCTGAGGAAGTTTATTACAGGGGAAAAATGGATAAGGGTGTGGTCATGTGCGGACAGAGTGCAGGATTGATTAAGGAAGATCTAAGTGTTGAGGAGATCTTCAAAAAGATTGTTTCTGAAGTTAAAAAATTATCCAATGAATTTTGCAGTCAGTGAGTGAAAATGCAATCAAAAATTATTGAGATAAATTTCAATACCCGGTCTCTTTCAATGGTGAAGGTTTCCTTAATGACAACATGATTTATTACTTCTTTGACAAAGCCTGCTATCAGATATGAAAAAAGGGTGGGATCGAGGTCTTTCCTGATAATTCCTTTTTCCTTATAAATTGTTACGAAGTCAACAATTGTGAGGAGGAGTGCTTCAATATTTCTATCGAGGACCTCACCAAATTCCGGATTTACAATTGTAGCTTCAGAGAGGATGATTTTTATCATGGATGAGTATTTTTCTGCAAAATCGGCATAGGTGTTTACAAGTTTTTCAATATATTTTTCAATTTCCTCTCTGTTCTTTAAGGTTCTGTATTCAGTGCTCCAGATAACTTTCATAATTTCATTGAAAAATTCCTGAATCATAATCTCATAAAGATCCCTTTTGCTTTTAAAATAGTAATAGAAGGTGGATTTTGAAATATTTGCAGCTTTAAGAATGTCTACCACGTCTGTATTCTCATATCCCTTTTTTGCAAAAATCTCCGTGGCTACTTTTATAATAAATTTTCTCTTTTCGTCTTTCTGTCCTCTTCCCATTGTGCACCTTTTTTTAAAACATTAAAGCAAAAATTTTAAAAAAAATCAATAGTTATTCCCAGAATTGATTTAATTGTTAAAAACTTTTAACTCCGTATAATTAAAAAAACTTCTGGAGTTTCAAGTGGAAATTTTATGGATTCTTCTTGGTGGAATGGCAGGAGCCCTCTCCCGTTTCGGAGTAGCAGGGTTTTTCCAGAATTTAAGCGGCTCTCTTTTCCCCTGGGGAACATTTTCAGTTAATATCATCGGCTCTTTTTTAATAGGAGTGGCGTGGGGTTTTACAGAGAGATTTGCAGTTTTGCCGGATTTAAGAGCTTTTATTTTCATAGGATTCCTGGGTGCATTTACAACTTTTTCAAGTTACAGTCTTGAAACAATAAATTTAATAAGGGAGGGTGAATATTACTCAGCCCTCTTCAATTTTTTACTTAATAATTTTGGAGCATTTTTCGCAACATTTGCAGGTTTGATGATAATTCACTATATTTTCAGTAAGTGAACTGGAGAAGATTATGAGTATAAAACTTCCAGAAGAAGGTGTATTGCTTCGGATTTTTATTGGAGAAAATGATAAATACAGGGGTAAGCCCCTTTATGAAGCAATAGTTCTTAAAGCCAGAGAGTTATGTCTGGCAGGTGCCACAGTAACAAGAGGAATTCTTGGTTTTGGTGCTGATAGCAGATTGCATTCTGCAAAAACTCTGAGATTGTCTGAGGACCTCCCAATCGTAATTGAAATAGTGGATACAGAGGAAAAGATACAGAAACTCCTCCCCTTTCTTGATGAGGTTGTGGAGGAGGGATTGATAACTCTGGAAAAAGTCCATGTAATCAAGTACAGACACAGTTAAGAAAAATAAATACCCCCCCTTGACATGGTTAATTTTTTTGTTCTATAATTATGGTGTATGAGGAAAAGGTATAGAAGCGGTGAAATAATAAATAAAAACAGGGAGTTACGCAATGAAGGAATGTTTTTCGAAAGAACGTATCAGGGGGGATCCTGGAAAAAAGAGGGGACTAGTTTCAACTCAAGAATTTTTAAAGGGAGGTAGGCATATGAAGCGATGGTTTAAAACATTTTTACTCAGTATGCTGATAGTACCATTTATCACATCGGCATTGTCAGCGTATGTGAGTATCGGATCAAGGTTTCACAACATCACCAGGGCAGACCTCATTGATCTTTATGATTTCCCTGTAATGGTGACAGGGGCTGCTCCTGGATGGAGTTACTCTGCTGGTTCCAATAATCAGTTTGCAACATTTCCTCAGAATATGATCCTTGCACTCAGGCTTACGGGTTCTCTTGATGCGGATAATCAGCCACCTGATTCAATGTTTGGATTCCTGCAGAGGGTTGTGAATTCATTGCTGAAAAGCGGTTCAGGTGGAAAATATGGAACAGTTCCATACTTCAGAAATTACCTTGATTTGATGATAAAGAGATTTACTGATGCAGATACTTCCACTCATGTGGATTTTGACACAGACACCTTCAGACATGTAAATGCCGATTACAATGGTGACGGAGTTCCTAATGGGTGGGAAATGAAACCTATGCTCAGCAACACCTGTATGAGCATACCTCTTGTAGGTACAGTCTGTATCAATATGTATCTCTATGATGTTGATGCTCCCGGTGATCCTGCAGGCCTGATTGTTGATTATGATCCAAATACCTCATATTTCAAAATCTTTCCTGATGTAAGATCTGACAGAGAAGTTTCTGGAATTCCTTCCAGCTCAATGGGTTTTGCTGATGATAATCCAAGGTCTGATGATGACGCCCTTGATGTTCAGATCGTATTGAATGATTTTGTCCTTGATGCATTTTTTGAACCACCCCATGCTGATCAGGTTACTACAGATACAATGGTAAAAGACTGGTACGATGATGCAGTTTCAGATCCAGCCACTGATCTCAGCAATTATCTCAAGGCATATGGTAAGTTAATTATTCCTACCTTGAAGATCTCTCTCGGATTAAGGGTCCTTTCAACCTATAATGACGAAGTATATCCAAGAGTTGTTGCTCTTGGTTTTGAGCTGACTGAACTCAGTCTTGATACAAATATTCAGCTTGTTCTGAATGATGGTCCATATTGTACATCCAGTACACCCCATGAAGATGGATTTGGAGTGTGGGCTTACAAGAGAGCTGATGGTACAGTCAATTATCATCCAACCACAGACAATGAATACAACTGTGTTGATGACCCAGCCGATATGCCCACCGGTTATCCATGGCTTGGTACATCTGCCACAATAGAGGATAATGGTGGAGCAACGAATTCCTACATAGATGATTCCACCTACAAGATTTCTGTAAGGTTGACTGAAATTATCCCATTCCTGGAAGCTGAAATCAGAGCTTATATGGAAGATAAGTTTGAGAGTGAAGAGAAACCTGCACCCGGTTATTACTTCGGTCCAACAAGTCTCCTCGATCTTTCTTCAACTCTCAGTGGACTCCACTTTGATAATCCACTGAGACCAGGGACCGATGTACTTCAGATTGAACTTGGTCTCAGCAGCGATGTCGATCTTGATGGTAAAGGAGAGTTCTGGGCGGATCAATGGGGTGTTCTTGTACCATTTAATGCGGGTGTTGAACTGCTCTG
>JALSQH010000034.1 GCA_026985515.1 bacterium | reverse complement strand
TCCTCTACATGGGTCTCGTTGAGGTCGGTGTTGGGCTGCTACCAGGTGGAGGAGGAAATAAGGAAGTTTACCTGAGGGCATTCGGGGAACCCCACATTGATGATAATCTCAAACTGACACAGCATGCCCTTCAGGCTGCAATTCACGCATTTGGACTTGTAAGCCAGGCCAAGGTATCCATGGGTGCAAAGGATGCAGTAAGACTTGGATATCTGAGGTCAACTGATAATATTACACTTAACAGAGACAGCCTTATTTACGATGCAAAACAGACTGTTCTTGCGATGATTAAGGAAGGATTCAAGCCTCGCAGACCACTGGATGAGATCGTTGTTCCTGGTAGAGAGGGAATCGCCACAATATCTCTGGGAATCAAGAACTTCCTCTACAGTGGTTACATAACAGAGTATGAAGCTTACATGGCCAAGAAGATCGCCTTCGTTATCAGCGGTGGAGATGTTCTGCCTGGAACAAAGGTTTCTGAGCAGTATCTCCTGGATCTTGAAAGAGAGGCCTTCGTGAGTCTCTGTGGTGAACAGAAGACCCAGGAGAGATTGCAGCACATGCTCATGTATAATAAGCCATTGAGGAATTAAAAAAAGGGGGGATTGACCCCCCTTTTTTTATTTAAAAAACTTTTATTTTTGCATCACTGTATATTTATCATGCGGACCCTGAATAAGAGAATCTGTAATACTTCTGATGAAGTGGCACGAGTTGTTATCTTTGGCTCTTCAGAAAAACAGGTTGATTATTTCCTCAAAAAGTGGTAGTGTCTTATCCTTTTTCCCCCTTACCGGAATTGCCATGAGAAGGGGATCCCATTCTGTGAAATCCATTCCCACTATTTTCTTATCCATTTTTTCGATCATGTTTTTGATTGACCTGAGGGATTCAAGGAGACCTTCAGGTGAGATACCCCGTCCTTCAAAGAATCTTACCCCCCACAGATCTTCCCCCGAAGCTACATCTATATCAATTGAGAGGTAGATTTCTTCTCCCTCCCACTGGCTGATGACTTCTCTAAAAATTTTCTCATAGTCATTAAATCTTGTATAATCAATGACTTTCAATCTCTTCTTCCATCGTGGATATTCTTCTCTTATGACATGGGGGATAGAATCATAAATCTCTGTGTTGATTTCCGGGTCGTCAACTGTGCCTGCAACAATAATTCCCCTGTGATCACTTTCATAAATGAATTTTACAAAATTCCCCGCGTTCAGATTATCCTGAGGAAGATCTGGAGAAACAACATCAAGATGAGCGTCAAAAATAATGATGAGTGGTGATATGCCCATATCTTTCAGGGATTCAATGGCACCATAAGTTACTGAATGGTCGGGAGACACGATGATAAAGGGGTCTTTCAGTTTATGAATTGTTTTTTTTATTTCTGTCACAAGGTGGTAAAACCCATTTTCACGAAAAAAAGAGAGATAATTTTCAAAAGTTATGAGTGGAAGATCTTCTTCTTCAGGATATGGTGTCAGGTATGAAGGGACTTCGATATTTATCAGATTAAATCCTTTGCTTCTCAGAACGGGAATGAAAGGGTCCCCAAGTTTTTCCTCTCTCCCATCAATAACTGCTCTGAGGTAATTTTGCCGAAGATTGATTCTGTCATGTAATGGAAGTACATCTATGGGTAGGTGAATTGCGTTTTTCACTTTAATTTTTTCACCTCTTCTACAAGTGCCGGTAAAATTTCTCCAGCTTTTCCCTGAAGAAAAATATCTGTTATTTCATATGTGTAAGATGAAGGTGAAACATTGACTTCAATTATCTGGGCTCCATTCTTTTTCGCAATTTTTGGAATCATTGCTGCCGGATAAATTTCACCCGTTGTCCCTATCACAAGAAACACATCGGCAATTTCTGCCTCTCTCAATGAAGCTGAATGGGCGGGTTCAGGTATGGGTTCACCAAAGAAGACAAAATCTGGTTTAAGGATACCTCCGCAATCTGGACACACTGGAGGAATTTTCTCCAGAAGTTCCGGAGTGTACTCCCATTTTTTTCCGCACCTCATACATGTGAGAAAACGGGTTGTTCCGTGAAATTCATAAACAATTTTTGATCCTGCCTCCTGATGAAGATTATCAATGTTCTGTGTTATTACCGCTTTTACTATTCCCATTTTTTCAAGTTCAGCCACAGCGTAATGGGCAGGATTGGGTTGTGCCTTTCCCATAAAATCGTAAAAGATTTCTTTAATTAGTTTCCACGATTTTTCAGGATTCCTGTAAAAGTAGTCAATGTCCAGAAATATGGGGTCATATTTTGACCAGAGTCCATCAGGACCACGAAAGGGCGGGATCCCACTTTCAACAGAAATACCTGCTCCGGTAAAGACGGTTGTGTGTCTGGAGTTAACAAGGATTTCTGCTGCTTTTCTCAACAGATCATTCCCATTCATCAGAGAAACTATTTTAACAAATTTTGAGAAATAATTAAAATGGTGATAAAATCAAAAGAAAATTGTGGAGGTAAGAGATGTCAAAGATAGCTGATCTGAAAGAGTACCAGGCTGTAAATACTCTCGTCTTTGAAACTCTCGGGCAGCCTGAAAGGGAGAGAGAATTTAAGTTCAAATCTCTCAAACGATGGGGCCTCGACCTAATAGAGGGCAGGAAAAATGGTGTTGATACATTTTTCACTGCAGAAATTGATTCAAGAAAAGAGGGTGAAAAATATAATGTTGAGGGGGTGGAGTATGAGGTTAAAAGAATTTTGAAAGAAATGCCGGCAGCCAAAAAAATATTTGCACATATTGAAATGGTTAATGGAACGGCATATTTTCAGGGAGAGTTGAGGGAAGGTGATGAGAATGTTGAGATTTTCTGGTTGCCTGCTGGTACCTTGCTTATGGCTTTTCTGAAAAAAAACAAATTGATCAACATAATTGAGTCCCTGAAAAACATTGGAACAGCTGTTGAACTGATCAAAAAAGATGGGGATGAAGGGAAACCTTATAGTTTTGAAGAACTTCCTTCTTCTATCCGTAATTTTCTGAAAGAAGCAAAAAAGATTGAGAAAGAAGCTGGGTTTGGCAGACTTGCTATTGCATACTTTGGTGAAAATAAGAGCGGTAAACCAAGATACTGGATATCTTGGTTGTTGCCCACTGTGGCACTGTTTGAACTTGATCTTGCTGTAAGAATTAACAAGTTGTTAGATTCAATTTAGTTTGATAATGTGGCGAAAAAGAGTTATTATTAAATTGAGCACTCTTTTCAGGGCGGGCAAAGGTGAGTCAGAGATTAATAATTGTATCCAATCGTTCCAAATACACTGTAAAGAAGAGCGGGAAAAAGCTCCTTTTCCACAAAAGTTCGGGTGGTCTTGCCACTGCCCTTAGCTCTCTGAGTTCCAGATATGAGACTCTGTGGGTTGGCTGGCCAGGAATTGCCTCTGAGGAGTTGACCAATGATGATATAGTAGAGGTGGTTCACCGGCTCAACAGTGATAATTGCTATCCTGTCCTTCTTTCCAGAAAAAATATTGAGGGGTTTTATCAGGGTTTCAGCAACAAGGTGATATGGCCACTTTTTCACTATTTTCCTCAGTATACGGAATTCAACCATGAACACTGGAAAAACTATGTTGATGTTAACAGGAAATATGCAGAGGTTATCGAAAGGATACTGGATGAAAATGATATCCTGTGGATTCATGACTATCATTTAATGCTTGTCCCCGGTATGATAAGAGAGAAATTCAGGGATGCAACAATAGGTTTTTTTCTCCACATTCCATTTCCAGCGTATGAGATGTTCAGAATTATTCCCTGGAGGAAAGAGATCCTTGAGGGATTGATCGGGTCTGACCTGATTGGCTTCCACACATATGAGTATGGAAACTACTTCTTAAATAGCGTTCTTAAAATTCTTGGTATGGAAAATGAGCTCTTCTATATAGTGGATGGCAGATCGATTAAAGTGGAAGCTTTTCCGATCAGTATAGATTATGAAAAATGGTCATCTAAGGGAAAAAAAGAAAATGTCAGGAACATAGTAAACGAACTCAGATCCCAGTATCCTGGAATGAAAATAATGCTGTCTGTTGATCGTCTTGATTACACAAAGGGGATTGTAAACAGACTCAGGGGATTTGAACTGTTTCTGAGGGATCATCCAGAATATCGTGAAAAAATTGTCTATATCCTGATTGTAGTGCCTTCCCGGGAAGATGTGGAATTTTACGCCGAGATCAAAAGAGAAGTGGATGGACTTGTCGGCAAAATAAATGGTGCCTTTGCAACAAGAAACTGGACCCCTATATTGTTTTATTATCATTCTTTTGATAAGGATACGCTGGCCGGTTACTACCTTTCAGCTGATATTGCTCTTGTTACTCCATTGAGGGACGGAATGAATCTTGTTGCCAAAGAATACATTGCTGTAAAACAGAAGGAGCCGGGGGTTTTGATCCTGAGTGAGATGGCGGGGGCCGCCAAAGAAATGAATGAGGCAATTTTAATAAATCCCTATGATGTTAAGTCAATTGCCGATGCAATTATGGAGGCACTGAATGTTGATGAAGATGAAATTGTTAGAAGGAATTCGAGAATGCAGGAGAGGTTGAAAAGTTACGATGTGAACAGATGGGCTGAAGAGTTCATAAATCATCTTCTAATGGTCAAAAGGGAGCAGGCTGAAAAGAGGGGAAAGAAACTTTCAGATGCAGTTGTTAAAAAGTTAATTGAAGATTTCACAAATTCTTCAAAGAGGCTTTTTGTTCTTGATTATGATGGAACACTGATTCCTCTTCAGAAAAGCCCGGAACTTGCAGTCCCTGACGATGAGATTATTGAGATTTTGAAATCTCTTTCAGTAACCAGTGGCTCCGAAGTTATTGTAATAAGTGGAAGGGGGAAAGATTTTCTGGAAAAGTGGTTTGGTGATCTCAATATTTCACTTGTGGCAGAACATGGAGTTTGGATAAAAAGAAGAGGAAGCGAATGGGAAACATTTGGACCACTAGATATTTCCTGGAAAGATGAGATAAGAAAGATGCTCGAGAAATTCACGATAGCCACTCCCGGAACATTTATCGAGGAGAAGGATTATTCCCTTGCCTGGCATTACAGGATGGCTGATCCTGAGCAGAGTAAAATGAAAGTTGCAGAGTTAAAATTTGCATTGAAACCATATATTGCGAATCAGGCTATTTCTGTTCTGGAAGGACACAAGGTGATTGAAATAAAGAGTGCAGGTGTCAATAAGGGAACAGCCCTTGGAAGGTGGCTTGAGGAGAAATGGGATTTTATCCTGGCAGCTGGTGATGACAGAACTGACGAAGATGTGTTTAAAGCTCTGCCTGATTTTGCCTATTCAATAAAGGTGGGAATAAAACCATCTCATGCCAAATATTTTGTTGAAAAACCTGCCTGTGTAAGAGATCTTCTCAGAGAAATTTTAAAAGTGAGGTAGTATGGTGATAACACTTGAAAATTACAGGGGTATTGTTGACGATGCTGTTATTACGGAAATTTACAGAAAGGCAAGGAGACTTTACAATAAGAGGATTTTGAACATTAACTCCACTTTTCAGGGTGGTGGAGTTGCTGAAATGCTGACCACCCTTGTGCCTCTTATGAATGATGTTGGTATTGATGCAGGCTGGAGAATCCTTCACGCCAATGAGGATTTCTTTGGAGTAACCAAAAAGATTCACAATGCTCTTCAGGGTGACAAAATACGCCTGACGGAACACAAAAAGGACCTTTATTTTCAAACAAACGAGAATTTTTCCGTTTACACTCACATCCAGCATGATATTGTGGTTATCCACGATCCTCAGCCACTGCCCCTTATAAAGTTTTATAAGAAAAGACAACCCTGGGTGTGGAGATGTCATGTGGATCTTTCCAATCCCAATGAAGAAATATGTGATTTTCTCAAGCCATTGATATTAAGGTATGATGTTATGATCGTTTCCCACGAGAATTATAAAAGGAAAGAACTACCCATAGAACAGAAAGTTTTCTATCCCGCCATTGATCCATTGTCTGTAAAAAACAGAGATTTCCCGGAAGAGGAGTTTGACAATTTTCTCAAAAAATTTGTCCCTGACCTTCATAAGAAACCATTTATACTTCAGGTTTCCAGGTTTGACAAATGGAAGGATCCAGAGGGAGTAATTGAGGTCTGGAAACTTGTAAAAGAAGAATTTGATGTGAGGTTGATTCTCTGCGGGAGCATGGCGACAGATGACCCGGAAGGATGGCATATCTTTGGAAGGATAGAAAGAAAATACTCAAAGTTGATTGAGTCTGGAGATCTTGTGCTGATAAATATTGAGAACAATTTCCTTGTAAATGCTCTCCAGAGAAGAGCCGCAGTGGTCATTCAGAAATCTCTGAGAGAAGGATTTGGATTGACGGTTACTGAGGCTCTGTGGAAGGGCAAGCCTGTGGTTGCTTCCAATGTGGGAGGTATACCGCTTCAGATTAAAGATGGCTATAATGGCTTCCTTCTTGACCCCACAGATATAGAAGGATTTGCCAGCAGGATTATTGAATTGCTGAGAAATCCTGAAATGGCAGAGGTGATGGGTAAAAGAGGAAAAGAACTTGTTAGAGAAAAGTTTCTGATCACAAGACTTCTCAGCAATTATATGGATCTGTTTACCGAACTGCTTGGATGTGGGTAAAAAAACGGCAGGAAAGCAGGCCGCTTTCCCGCCGGGGGAGGGGGGAGGGGTATAAGCAAAACACAGTTTTAATTTTCTTGTTTCATAATATATCACATTCTAAATCAAATTTCAAGTTTTTTTGCTAGCTCTTTGAAATTTCTTGTTATAATTATCGCTTTCATATTTCTTTTGACAACAAAATCAGAAAGATTGTTCCATCCTTTACCTTCATATTCCAGGGGTCCTATTTCATCAATAACCACGTAGTGAAATTTCTTTGCATTATCAATAACGTAACTTGTGACAGAGTTAAATAGGTAAAGTGAGAAGAAAAAGTTTTTCCACTTTAAGATTGGTGGATGGATCAGGGTGGGGTCTCTTGAGGCTATGATTCCAGAAAATGGAATGTTAACTCCTTTCAGGTAGTAGATTTTTTTCCCGAAGAGATAGCCGGAAGGTGCCAGAAAACCTATAAATTTTTCATTGTCGTGTGAAATGATGCCTGACAGAAATGTGGTTTTGCCAGAGTTGACAGGTCCCGAAATAAAAAGTATGTTACCTTTTTTTATTTTCCTGATCATTTCTCTTCCCTTGAAAGTACCCTTTCAATTTCATAACCGAGTTCATCAGCATAATGGGAAAGATATAGTAGAAGGAAGGACAGGTATCCCGGGAAAAATCTGACCCACCTTTTTCTCAGTCTCATTTGATTGAAGGAATCTTTAACAAATTGTGAGATGTGGGGGAATATGTTAAGTGCCAGGAGAAGCGAGTATCCCAGAGGTGTTTTTTTTGCAAGGGGTAGTGTTAGTTTTTCCGACACATAATTTCCGGTCCAGCTTGCTATCATGTAAAAGCCCTGAAATCTCAGGAGAAGCTTTAATGAATTGGGTAGAAGCATTTTATACTCTGTGGGAAGCACCACTACCGGCAGAAAACTCAGAAGGATGATGGATAATCCCACTCCTTTTCTTTTAATTACGAGAGGAATAAGGGATAAGCCTGTGATTATGGAGAGAAAATTGATATCCATGTGGATTAAACTTAAAATTATCAGGAGAACGCCGGTGAGGAGTTTCATTTTCCTGCCATTTTTTTCCCGGTAAGTGAAGCTGCTAAACCTGCAATTGCCCCTGTTAAAAGGGTGAAATTGATTATGGCTGATGGTGAAGTTCCCAGGCCTATTTTACTGAAGAGGATTTTATATGATTGGAGAATTTCGGGTCCCAGCAGTTTTAACTGAATATATCCAAAGAAGAATGGTGCCCATAAGCCTGCCAGAAGTCCAGAAATGTAATATTTAAACCTTGAAAAATAGCTTCCTGCGAAGTAGAGAGTGCCGGTGGCACCAAGCCCTATGACTGCACCGGGAATGAATGTGCCGGAGATGAAAGCTCTGATGACAAGGGCAACCACAGTGATTAGAAGAATTGTTTCTCTTTTCCCTGTTTTTGCAAGAACATAACTGAATATAAAGATGTCAAAAGTGGATAATATTTCTCCCTTAAATGGAAGCTGTAACTGATGAAGAAAATTGCCTGCAAATATCTCCCACATAGCAATCAAAATCCCGAATATTGCACCATATGAAATGCTTTTACCCATTGAGTGAAAAACTCCCCGCAACTGGTTCTGGTGATGTTATTATAACGCTGGAACCTTCTTCTGTCCATCTGGTAACAAACTGAAACAGAGATTCAAGACTCCTGGAGTCAAGAGATGTGTAGGTTTCATCTACCATTATGAGTTCTGGTTTCAGGACCTCACCAATAAGTAGATTCACCTTAATCTTTTCTCCGTAACTCAGGTAAACGAGGGGTGTGTGCAGATTTTTAATAAGAGCATATTCTTCAATTTTTTCCATGGTGATTTTGAATTTTTTTATCAGATCTTCCAGAGTATTGCCTGAAAAATTGGTTTCGGGAATCTGGGTCAGGAAAAAGATTTTTCCCCTTCTGTCTTCTATCTTACTCCATCTCAT
>JALSQH010000033.1 GCA_026985515.1 bacterium | reverse complement strand
ATTTATTTCACCTCTTACCACTTTTTCCCATCCTGCCACGGCTCTGAGAATGGAGGTTTTTCCACTTCCATTTTTACCTGTGATGAAAAAGGTTTTGCCTCTTTTTATTTCAAGACAGGCAGGTAATTTTATAATTCTCTCTCCCTTTTTTATCTCAATTTTTTCTATTTTTAAAAGAACCTCTTCATCTGCGTCGTTTTTAAAATTTATTGAGAAATTCTTCCTCTGATGCTTTTTCTTTTTATCCGTCAATGTTCTTAACTCTGTATCAATATAAAAGTTTTTTTCACTTTCTGACAATGTGCCGGTGTGATCAACGATTATAAAACCCTTACCCCTCTCTTTTGCCCTTTTGATTTCTTCCTTTACAAACTCTTTTGCCTCTTCGTCCAAGCCTGCAAAAGGTTCATCCATGATAATCAGAGGGTCCTCTTCGCTGAGGGCGTGAATAATTGTAATCAGTTTCTTCTCTCCATAGGAAAGTTGAAAAGTTTTTCTGGTAAGCAGTTGTCCCTTTCCACTGTGAAGAAGCATTTCTCTTGCATAAGAAGAAAGAATATTTTTAACTGCAGGATGAAGCATCCTGCTGTATGGTTCCTGTGGGACCCTTATCATGCTGCTCTTATTTACAACTTTACCTGAAACTATGTCAAGTTCCCTGTAACCATCCAGAATTTTTAGAAGAGTTGATTTACCTGAACCAGATGGGCCATGTATCGCTACTATTTCCCCCCTCTTTACATTGAAGGTAACATCCTTTAGTATAAATTCACCTGTGAATGGATTCCTGAAACTCAGACCCTCCACAATCAGCAGAGTGTCCATCAAAATTTTCCCCTGATTCCAGCATATATCATTCTTCCCGGGGCCGGGAAACCTTGTTCTGTCTCGTAGTTACGGTCGAAAACGTTTTCCACTCGAAAATATGCTGAGAAGTTGCTGGAGAAATTAAACTCTGACCCCATATCCACAGTGTACCAGGAGGGTAATTTTTTTATTTCGCCGTTTTTTTCATCCTGATAAAAATTTATGAATTCTCCATTGATACCACAGTTGATTTTTATTTTCCATATTGAATAATCCCCTGAAATGTTGATTTTCCACCTGGGTCTGTATGGAAGGTGCAAATTATTTGTTAAGTCTTTGGCCCATGTACCTGTTAGGCTCCCGGATATGTTCATATTACTCTGAAAGTATTCAGCGAAAACATAGAATCCTTCAATTTCTGCCTTTGCAATGTTCTGATTCTGTGTGATATTTTCATCAACATATTTGGATTGAATAAGATTTCTTATTCTGGAGTAAAAAGCATAGGTGGTAAGAAGGAAATGATTTGAAAAATCATTTTGATACTTCAGAACAACTGCCGTCTGACTTTCAGGTTTCAGATCCGGGTTTGGAATGCTTTTTCCATGATGATGGGAGTACTTTTCCTTCATTGTAGGAAATCTTGTTGTGGAACCAAAGATAATGTCAATTTTACCTGAATCTGTAAGATACCTTGTGCCAAAGCGGTAGTTTGTTGCCTGACTGTTGTGGTATTTGAATGCTGCAAGGTAGTCGTATCTGCCCTCTGTGAGGAAGATCAATTTTTTATGCTGAAATGTTGCCCTTACTGCAGTTGAGTACAATTCCTGACCATACTTTTCCCATTCTTTATTATAATCGGATTGTTCCCTGTGAATATCTTTTCTGTACAGGAGCATTGTTGAGATGGATGCCTCTCCAATGGACATGGATCCAGTCAATGTATCAAGAAGGGTGTAGTCATCATATGTGGAGTGGAATGCATATCGTCTGGTTTGTGTCGTATAGTAGCTGTTATCGTATGAATCAAGGACATTGTAGTAACCGGTATATGCTGAGTTAAACCTCAGTAGAAATTTTTTGAAGTGTTTTTTACCCACCAGATTTAGAAAATCTTTTTCCCAGTCGGTAAATTTCCAGTATCTGGGCCTGGTGGAGTTGACTTCAGGTGGTACACCTTTCTCCATGGATGTTTTGTAGTATCTTACCGTGAGGAAATCTTCCTCATCCTGATATCCTGTGTATCCGAAAAATGAGTATCCGTTGCTGTAACTGTTTTCTCTCAATCCTCCATTTTCATTTAAAGAGGAGTGGAATTTTTTAGAGAGAATGAATCCAGGGTCTTTCCATAGATATGTTGATGCTCCACCGTAGAGATGACCGCTTCTGTCTCCAAGGATCAGTTTAAAACTTTTCCCCCACGAACTGCTTATCTCCGCAACTCCCTTTCCATGTAAGCCTTCCTCAGGAGATGCTGAGAGAATATTAACTGCTCCCCCCATAGCGTTGGGACCATAAAAGAGGGAAGGGAGCACAGGTTCAATAACAATTTTTTCAACATTTATCAGTTTGAGTATGTCAGCTCCAATATCACCATTGTAAGGGATATAAACCGGAATCCCATCAAGGTATATCTGAATCTCCTTGTGGTTGAAGCCAGAGAGGTAGATGTATGTATCACCTCTGGATGTTTGCTGGGTGTTTATTACAGGGGTTAGATTTGAGATTTTTTCAAGGGAAATTGCTCCCTTTTCTTCAATATCCTGTTTTCTTATGTAGAGACGGGTTGATGGTAAAACCCTTCTGGCAGTCACCACTACTTCTCCTATGGTGAAGCTTCCAGGAGTTACCGAACTTACTTGCTTGAAATAATGATTTGAAACTGTAGTCTGGGGAGACGAGAAAGTGGATGATGTAACTGTGAGTAAGTAAAAAACGAGGTGAATCAACATCTTTCACTCCTTTTCAGGGTTTGATGGTAGATTATCCCATATTACTTTTTCAAAACTTCCGGTCAGATGTTCAACTTCTCTGTTGAGTATCTCAAAAAACTGGATCAATTTTTCACCCTCTGGAGTTAAAAAAGTTTCTCCTCCACCACCAGCTCCTCCCTTCTTTGTAATTACAAGAGGGGTACCAGCTCTCTCATTCATAGTTTTGATCATTATCCACGCTTTACGAAAGGAAAGGCCAAGATTTGATGCTGATTCTGATAGAGAATGAGTTTTTGAAATCTCCTTCAGCAGGAGATACTTACCGTAACTTATAATTGTTTTACCCTCGTTGTCTTCGATCCATATCTTGGATTTGATCTTCATTTGTTCGTTATTATACAAATGTAATATCGAATGTCAAGTATCCGCTGGATTTTTTTCTTCCGATGTGGTATAATCACTCAAATCTTCTGGAAAGGGGGGAGGTTATGAGAAAGTTTGTTTGGTTTATCCCTGTTTTTTTTCTTTTCTTCGCTTCCTGTAACAACAATCATTTAACCAGCGTTGAGACAGCTCTTTTCAGTAAAGTCGGTGCTGTGTGGAGTGAAGAACAAAAAGCTATTGTTGTTTCCTGGAAAGTTTCCTCTCAGGCCCGTGGAAAAATTCTCGTAGAGAGGAGGGAAGGATCGGGAAATTTTGTGAAAGTGGCAGAGGTTCCCGATTCAGTGAATGTTTTTACAGATTATAGTGTGTTTGATGGAATATCTTATGTGTACAGATTAACAGGGTTTAACTCAAAGGGTATTGCAGTAAGTGTAACCACAGAACCTGTTGTACCACCAGATGTTTTCCCTCCAGATACATTTATTGATATCAGCCCCTCTGAACCAACTGCAAGGGCGTTTTTTACCTTCACGGGAGTTGATCGAACTGCAGGATATGTGGATGAATTTGAGTGCAGGATTGACAATTCAGACTGGTTTCCATGCAAGCCACCTTATGAAAACAGAAGTCTTTCTATAGGACATCACACCTTTTATGTGAGGGCAATAGATCCATCAGGAAACAAAGATGAGACCCCGGCCACCTATAGCTGGGAAGTAACAGCTACTTACTGGAAAATGGTTGATGCTGGGGGAAGCTATACCTGTGGGATCAACCAGGCGGGTTTTCTCTATTGTTGGGGAAACAATGGATGGGGAAGAGTTGGTGTCCCTGGTCAAGGCTACTATTATTATCCTGTTAAAGTCAATGATTCCATATGGAAAGTCGTATCCACAGGATATATGCATACATGTGGTATCCAGAGTGATGGAACCCTGTGGTGCTGGGGGTATAACTATGATGGACAGCTTGGTGTAGGTGAATTTTACAATAGTTATTATACTCCCCAGCAGATTGGGCAAGATACGGATTGGGTTGATGTAACCACTGGATATTATCATACCTGCGGGGTGAAAGCTGATGGTACCCTGTGGTGCTGGGGGAACAATAATAACGGACAACTTGGATTGGGTGATAACTCAAATTATTCTTCTCCGCAGCAGGTGGGAAGTGATTCTGATTGGAAATCTGTCAGTGCAGGCTACTATCACACATGTGCTCTTAAAACAGATGGGACTCTGTACTGCTGGGGAGCAAATAATAGTGGGCAGCTTGGTGCAGGAAATTATCTTGAATACAATGCACCCCACCAGGTTGGAGCTAATGCAGATTGGATTGAATTAACCACTGGTGGTTATTTTACCTGTGGGCTAAGACAGAATGGTACCCTCTGGTGTTGGGGACACAACTATTATGGTCAGCTTGGTACTGGTGATTATGCAAGTAAAAATTCTCCAAATCAGGTTGGAACAAGTACAAAGTGGAGTTTTGTAAAAGCTGGAAGCAGACATGTCTGTGGCATAAATGATACTAAACTCTACTGCTGGGGTGAAAATGATTACAGACAATTGGGATTTGAAAGTACTACCTACCGTGTCAACTCACCTCATATTATCTCTGATGATCCTGGTATAACTTATATGAGCGGGGGGGAAGATCACACCTGTATGATAAAAAATGGGTGGTTATACTGTTGGGGAAACTTTTTTAGGGATGGACAGCTTGGCATAGGAGAAAACGGTTATATTTTTGAGCCAACTATGACTTATAGTGGTAAAACGGTAAAAATGATCAAGGGTGGTACTTTTGGAAATAACACCTGTTTGATTAACAGTGAGGATAAGCTTCTATGTACAGGTGATAATTCCTATGGTACAATAGGAGTGGGAAATACCGATATATATTTTTATAATACTTTTCAGCAGGTTTCAGATACAGGAACAGGGAAATGGCAAGATTTTTCCATTGGAAATAATTTTGTATGTGGGATACAGGATGATCATACTTTATGGTGTTGGGGGAGGAATGCTTATGGCCGCTTAGGTATTGGAAATACAGGTAATTCTTATTTTCCAAAGCAAGTTGGAAGCGACTCCAACTGGAGTGATATCTCATCTGGATATTACCATGCCTGTGGCGTGAAGAGTAATGGAACTCTGTGGTGCTGGGGAAGAAATAATTATGGACAGCTGGGACTTGGGGATAATAATAATTATAATACTCCCCAGCAGGTTGGAACAGATACTGATTGGTTACAGGTTGTTACTGGTAGTGATCACACTTGTGGATTGAAGGATGATGGAACTATCTGGTGCTGGGGAAGAAATAATTTTGGACAGCTTGGCATTGGAAATACCAGTAGTTACAATACCCCTCAACAGGTTGGTAGTGACAATGATTGGGTATATATTACAGCTGGTTCTATCCATAACTGTGCTATTAAATCTGATCATTCTCTTTACTGCTGGGGAGACAACAGATGGGGTAAACTTGGACTTGGATACTCTTCATATAGAGAAACTGAGCCTTTAAAAGTTGATGGAGATTATGAATGGAAAGCTGTTGATGCAGGACCGCTCCATACCTGTGCAATTCAAATGGATAATACAATTAGATGCTGGGGATATAATAATTATGGGGAATTGGGAATAAAAAGTAGGGGGTCTTTTTATTCTCCTGTAAAAGTTAAAAGTTCTAAGACTTGGCAGGATGTTTCAGCAGGGAACAGTTTTACCTGTAGTATTGCTTCTGATAATAAGGCCTATTGTTTTGGTAGGAGCCAGTATGGTATTTTAGGTTTGGAAGATTATCCATGGAGAATTACACCTCAAAAAGTTGAACCTTTGTGGTACTAACAATAATGATTAACTAAGGGGTGGAGGTTCCTCCCCCCTTTTCCTGTAGAATTCTTCTCTGAATTGCATAAATTTTCCCTCAATAATGGCTTTTCTCATCTGTTTAATGAGGTGTAGATAGTAATAGAGGTTATGAATGGTGGCGAGTCTCATCACAGTAATTTCTTCTGCTTTGAAGAGGTGTCTCAGATAGGCCCTTGTATAGTTTCTGCAGGTGGGACATTTACACTCCTTATCCACCGGAGAAAGATCACTTTCATATGTTTTTGCCCTTATATTCAGTCTTCCAGTTGAGGTGAAGAGTGTTCCATTTCTGGCATTCCTTGTTGGCATTACACAATCAAACATATCCACACCTCTTGCTACTCCTTCAACCAGATCCTCTGGTGTGCCCATTCCCATAAGATAACGGGGCTTATCCTCAGGGATAATCTCGGTGAGTTTTTCAACTAACTTCCACATTATATTTTTGGGTTCTCCCACACTGAAGCCACCCAGGGAATAACCATCAAATCCGATTTTATTCAGTTCCTCGTAAGCCCTTATCCTCAGATCCTCGTAAATGGAACCCTGAATTATCCCGAACAACCACTGTGTTTCATTTTTATGAGCTTTTTTGCTTCTCTCTGCCCATTGAAGGGTCAGTTGCAGGCTTTTCTCAGCGTAGGCTTTTGTCACACCAGCTGGAGGACATTCATCGAGGGGCATAATTATATCACTTCCTATAGCCTCCTGTATTTCTATTACAAGTTCAGGGGTGAATAGATGGTAACTCCCATCAATGTGTGATTGAAATTCAACCCCTTCTTCTGTGATTTTTCTTAAATTTGCAAGACTGTAAACCTGAAATCCTCCACTGTCTGTGAGAATAGGTTTATCCCACCCCGTGAACTTGTGGAGGCCTCCAAGTTTTCTAATATGCTCATGCCCTGGTCTCAGATAAAGGTGGTAGGTGTTACTGAGTATGATTTCGGCTCCCACAGTTTCCAGGTCCTTCAGATCAAGGGTTTTCACCACCCCCTGTGTGGCTACAGGCATAAAAACAGGGGTCAAAATAGGTCCGTGAGCTGTATTGAGGATTCCCACCCTTGCCCTGCTGGATGGATCTTTCTTGAGCAACGTGAACTTCTTTTCACTCATAGTTTCACTTTATAGTATCAGCATTGCATCGCCGTAACTGAAGAATCTGTATTTTTTCTCAATTGCCTCTCTGTATGCTTTCATGATTTTATCTTTACCTGCAAAGGCTGCAACAAGGAGAATCAGTGTGCTTCTTGGGAGATGAAAATTGGTAATCATTGCGTCAACGATTTTAAATTTAAATCCCGGATATATGAAAATATCAACTTCACCTTCAAAGGCAGTGAGTTTTCCTGTCTTTGCAATTACTCCTTCAAGGGCTCTTACTGTCGTGGTACCAATTGCAAGAACTTTCCCCCCTTTTTCTTTCCACATTGATATTTTTTCTGCAGCTTCTTCTGTGATAATCACCCTTTCTGAATGCATTTTGTGTTTTTCAACTTCTTCTGTTTTAACAGGGAGAAATGTGCCAATTCCAACATGTAGGGTCACCGGGACACTTTCAATTTTCTTTTCCTTTAATTTTTTCCATACCTCCTCGTCAAAATGTATCCCTGCCGTGGGTGCTGCCACAGCCCCATTTTTTACAGCAAAGATTGTTTGATAAAATTCCCTATCCTCTGGAAGTATCACACCTTTTCTTCTTTTGAGAATGTAGGGAGGAAGGGGAACATTCCCTGCTTTTTCTATGAAGGATTTGAAATCTTCCCCCAGGAATCTGAGGGTTATCATATTTTTTTCCACTTTTTCCACTTTAAACACCTTTTCTTTCCCATAGTAAAGGTCCGAGTTCACTTTTGGTGGTTTTGAAGCTGAAAAGATCCCGGTCCATCTATTTTCTCCCACCGGGTGGTCAAGAAGAATTTCTATTCTTCCCCCTGTCTCTTTTTTAAGGTACAATCTTGCAGGTATGACTCTTGTGTCGTTATAAACGATGAGAAAACTGCTGTCAAGAAATTGAGGAAGATGTTTGAATGAGGAGTGTATTATTTCCCCACTTTCCCTGTACAGCACAAGCAATTTTGAGGAACTTCTCTCTTTCCTCGGGTAAATTGCTATGAGTTCTTCAGGAAGATGAAAGTCAAATTCGTCTATTTTCATGCAACAATAATTTTACCGGGTCCGCCTTTTTGAGCAAGCCTGGTAGCTTCAATAGCGCTGTTCAGAATTTTCAGAGGTTCCTCTCCTGACTCAGGATATGATGCAATACCAATTGAGAAAGTAACTCCATTTTCTCCCATTTCGCTTTCACCAAGGAATCTTTTTTTCTCCAGAATATTGAGAATCTTTCTTGCAGCTTTTTCAGCTTTTTCCGAATTGGTTTCAGGAAGAATTATTGCGAATTCATCAATTCCGAAACGGGCAATTATGTCGCTGAATCTTATGTTGGCTGAAAGGGTTTGGGCAATACTTCTCAGTAAAGCTTCAGAGAGATTGCTACCATGTTTTGAAAAAAATTCATTGAAGTTGTTAACTTTTATTATCATTAGGCTCATAAATCGTTTGTACCTTCTTGCTCTTTCCCATTCCCTTTTCATTGCCTCAAAGAAAAATTTTCTATTATAGAGTCCTGTCTCAGTGTCAATGATTATCATGTCCTGAACTTTCTTTTGATGGAGAAACTTTTCTATGGCTTTTGTAAGCTGTTCCGACATATTTTCAAAAAATTCCCATTCATGATTCTCAAATTCCCTGCTGCTTCTCAAAATCCCTATAAAACCGACCATTTCGAGGTTTCTGAAGGAAAGGAGCAGCATTTTCCCTTTTTTTATCAGGTCGGGTGAAAGAATTGGAATGTTGTTTTCTGAGAGATCCACCATTATTTTGTTTTTTTCAGAAAGTTCCTTAATTATCTCCTCGTTGGGGGAGATTCTGATGTTCTGAATTTTCTCAGGATCTATTCCGTAGACACTCTGCAGGACAAAAAAATCTGACAGGTCATCTTTGAGATAAACAACGAAACCATCTATTCCAAGAGTGTCCTTCATGATTTGCATGGTTGCGTTCAACATCTCTTCAAGCTCTGTTGCATCAGTCAGCTCCCTTGAAATGCTGTAAAGGGTGTAAAGTTCAAGTAATTTTTGTTCAAGTTGCTGATTGGTTTTTAGTAATTTTGAATTGATCTTTTTAAGTTCGATGAGTTCTTCTTCACAGCTCATAAGACACCCCCTCTGCATTTCAATCTTATCTCATTTGGATTAAAATTTCAAATATTTATCCCTAATTAGCTGAAATTAGACATTTTTGTTTTTTCTTCTAAAATAATTGCCATTTGTGTCTGAAAAAGTATAATAAAGACAGGATGGCAACAAAATATCCCATTGTCCTTTTACATGGTGCAGGTGGTTTTGATAAGATTTTCAGCTTCACCTATTTCTACAGAATTGAAGAGCATCTGCGAAGCCATGGTTATACGGTTCTTGTTCCTCATCTCACCGCATACGACAGAATTGAAAATAGGGCCATGGAGATAAAAAATTTTGTGGAATCGCTGGGTTTTGAAAAGGTGAATCTTTTCGGGCACAGTCTGGGTGGAGTTGATGCACGTTACGCGATAACAAAGCTGGGCCTGCATAAAAAGGTTGCCTCCCTTACAACAATTTCTTCCCCCCATCACGGAAGCATGGCAGTGGATGTTATTCTTGGAGTC
>JALSQH010000032.1 GCA_026985515.1 bacterium | reverse complement strand
CAGAAAAAGGAATTATTTTAAAGGATGGTGTTACCATTGGGAAAAATTCATATGTGAGAACTGGAAATATTGAGTCAAGTGATGGATATTTAATAATGGAGGAGGGAAGTTCTTTCAATTATGGATGTTTTATAGGTGCAACAGGTGGTATAAGGATCGGGAAAAATGTATTAATGGGTCCGGGTATAACAATAATTTCTGAAAAGCACAATTTTTATGATGAAAATCTTCCAATTGCAGAGCAGGGTGTTGAGATTTTGCCAGTTGAGATTGAAGATGATGTGTGGATAGGTGCTGATGTTACAATTCTTGGGGGTGTGAAAATAGGGAAGGGGGCAGTGATTGGTGCAAAATCTCTGGTAAATAAAGATGTTGAACCTTATTCCGTTAATGTTGGAATTCCTGCCAGGAAGATAAGAGACAGAAAATGAACATCCTCTTCATCCACAATTTCCATAGAGAGGGTTCCGCAAGTGGTGATGATGTAGTGGTGAGAAATGAGGTCAGACTGCTGAAGGATCATGGCCACAATGTAGAGGTTTTCGCCCGTTATAACAGCGAAGTGGATAGATCTTCATTTTTCAGAAAATTTCTTCACCTTGGCCAGATTCCATGGTCATGGGAGAGTTATTACAGGTTAAAAAAGTTCTTAAAAGAGAAAAATTTTGATATTGCTCATGTGCATACCTGGTTTCCCCTGCTTTCACCTTCCATCTACTTTGCTCTCTACGAAGAAGGAATCCCTATTGTGCAATCTCTTCACGATTTCAGATTTTTCTGTCCCGTTGCTTTTTTCTTCAGAAACGGAAGAATCTGTGAAAAATGTGCCAGAGAAGGGCTCCATAACGCTATTTTGAACAGATGCTATGAGAATTCCTATTTAAAAAGTTTTCTTGCTACTTTACCTCTCTATGTTGTGAAGTACAGGAAGGTGTTTGACTTGATTTCATTATTTATCGTCTTTACGGAATTTGGCAAAGAGAAATTTGTGGAACTGGGAATACCTGAAGAGAAGATAAGAGTAAAGCCACACTTCCTGCCAAATGCCAGAGGTTACAGCAACAGAAATAGAGAGTTTTTTTTATATGTGGGCAGGCTTTCTGTTGAAAAGGGTGTGGATTTTCTTTTGAAAACATGGGAAAAGATTCCTGAGAAACTTGTGATAGTGGGTTCCGGTCCGCTGGAAAATATGGTGAGAGATTATGCGAAAAAATTTAAAAACATTACCTATGCTGGTTATGTTCCCCATGAAAAGGTTTACGATTATATGGAAAGAGCAATAGCCCTGATTGTACCATCGGTGTGGTATGAGACATTTGGAATGATTATCATGGAAGCTTTTTCAGTGGGCACTCCGGTGGTGGCGAGCAAGGTTGGGGCACTCCAGTCTATGATTCAGGATGGAGTAAATGGATTTCTTTTCCCGGTGAAAGATGGTGAAAAGTTAAAAAAGTATTTACATAACTTGAAGAAAAAAGCAAGATGGAAAAAGATATCTAGACAGGCTTACAATGCATTCGTTGAGAGGTTTGGAGAAAGTAGAAATTATCTTGACCTTATGGAGATATACACTTCGGTTGAGAGATGATCACCATTCTTCAATTTTGAGAAGCAGAAGCTTTACTGCCAGATACATAATGCCTCCTACCATAATAATTGACCACCATGAAGGAATAAAAGATTTTATTGAAAGTGAAATAATTGCAGCCAAAAAAGCAAATAATACATCCTCAGGATAGGGGAGGAGCAGATTGTAATAATACAGGAAGAAGAATTCATAAAAAAGATACCCAAGGATTATTATAAGGATGACATCTTTTTTAGCTGCAAAGGGATCAAAGGAAGGAAGGGTAATTAAATAGATTAACAGATTCGCCACAAGCAATATCCCGGAGAGAAAAAGAACAACACCAAGGTTTCTCTGGAATTTCGTCTTTAAGTAGAAGACATACCCTATTATCAGGATGAACGTCATATCGACTATCATTATCATATGGGTTATCCCAACACTTCTAAAGAGCAGGATCAGATAATAACCTGCAATTAAAAGGTTTACGACAAGTTCGAGGAATGCAGGTTTTTTTAATTTTTTTCTTTTTTGGGCTATTACTCCAAAAAAATGTTTTATATCACTTGTCAATTTTCCCAACCTGAAATATTCAGAATATATAAGCACAATAAGAATAAAAGAAGAAGCAAGAATCAGAAGAGAAAATATTGACAATAAACTTCTTGAGAATGAGAGAAGAATTCCTGCAATTGCTATGGAGGCGCTGATAAAAAGAATTATAACAAGGGCCTCTCTATTTTCGAGATTAAGCTGGAGTAACCGGTGATGTATGTGCAATTTATCTGCCTGAAAGGGTGGAGTTCTTTTTGCTATTCTTCTTATAAAAGCCCAGGTGGTATCCAGAACCGGAATCAGAATCAGTGAAAGGGGAAGGAAGATGGAGAAAAAAGAGTAAGTTTTGCTTCCCGAAACTAAAGTTAAACTTCCAATCATAAAACCAATAAACATTGATCCCGTATCTCCCAGAAATTCCATTGCCGGTGGATAATTGTAAAACAAAAATCCCAGAAGTGATCCGGTGAGGATTATTGTGAGATTAAAAGTCGTGAAATTACTGGAAAGAGCAGCGGTGCCGATTAGTGCTATAATTGCAAGGCCACAGGCCAGTCCATCAAGTCCATCAATCAAGTTAAAAGCATTTATAGTTAAAGTTATCCAGAAGATAGCTAAAATATATCCCAGAGATGCTGGGAACTTGATCATACCTGTTAATGGAAGGGTAATAAAAGAAAATTTTGAACCTGTTATGATCACAAAGATCATTGAGCTCAAAAGGTGAAAGAACAGTTTCCAGCTCGCCCTTACTCCCCATTTATCGTCAAGGGTACCAATAATTATTAAAATTGAACTCCCGAGCAGAAGCGAAATAAAAAGCTTAGAACCTGGAAGAACCAGAAGGCCTGTTAGCCAGGTTGAAAGAAATAAAGCCACTCCACCCCACCTTGGTGTAGATTGTGTATGTATTTTCCTGTGATCAGGTATGTCTAGAATTTTAATCTTTTTCCCGACAAAAATTGTAAATCTATTCAGTATCAGGCTTAAGAAAAAAGAAACCAAAAAAAGAACAAGTATGGCGACTATTGATTCTACTTCTATCATCAAAAACCATTATATCAAACTTTTATCCTTCTTCCACCCCTTGCAAATGTACCCCTATTATGCTATCTTCATTATGAATCGAAAAGCAAAAGGAGTTGTGTTGTGAAATGCTTCAGGTGTCTTCAGGAAGTTCCCGATGATGCTGAAGTTTGCCCATACTGTGGTCAGATTATCAAGCCCATTTTAAAGATTGACAGAGACAAAATCCTTGATCCCTCGACACTCAAAGAGGGGGATTTGATAAAGGATCGTTTTGAAATCAGGCAGAATCTCGGGAGCGGAGGAATAGGCACCGTCTTTAAAGTTTACGACACAAAGTATGATGTCATTTCCATAGTTAAAATGCTCAACAGGGAGTTCTGCGAGGATCAGGAAATCCGAAATAGATTTTTTGATGAACACAGAAAGGTTCTTGAAGTTGATCATGAGAATCTGGTCAAGTACTTTGAAATTGACGAATTCAGGGGAGTTCCCTTCATTGTAACACAGTACATTGACGGAATCGACCTGAGGAAAGTTATAAATGCAAAGAAGAACAAACAGCAGTTTTTCTCTCTGAGTGAGATATTTCCCATTTTTGATGGAATTGCAAAAGCCCTTGAGAAAATTCATACATTCAGTTTTCACGGTGATCTTAAACCTGAAAATGTGATCATAACTGCCAGTGGTGTAAAGGTCACCGATTATGTGATCAGCAGAGTTCTACCTCCCCAGGATTTCGTATCTGTACAGCTTGCTCTGGGAGATGTTTACTACTACCTTTCTCCGGAGTATATCACTGCTCCAGACCAGATAGACCAGAAAGTTGATATTTACGCCCTCGGTGTAATTCTTTATGAAATGCTCACCTGCTCAATCCCCAAAGCTGAACCTGCTCCTCCTTCTTCCATAAACCCGGATATCAGAGGGGATGTGGATGAAATAGTTCTCAAAGCTCTTTCAAGGGATCCCGAAAAGAGGTTCTGCTGTATTGAGGAATTTCACTACGAATTTGGCCGCGTTGCTGGAAGAGAAGGCAAGGTGTCACTGCTGAAGGAAACAATAAAGAAAAAGAAAGAGGAGCAGAGGAAAGCTGCAAAACCGGAGAAAAAAGAAGAGGGACCTGGAGTGGAAGGGAAACCCCCAGAAGAGGAGAAACCTTCAAAGAAAGTTGATCTGTTTGCAGAAGAGGAAATGGGGGAAGAGAAGGAAGAAAAGAAGGAACGGAAAAAGGAGTTGCTGTTTGAAGAAGAACTGATTTCTCCGGAAGAAGAGGAGAGGATTGAAAGGAAGCCTGAGAAGAAAAAATCCCCTCTGGCACTGATACTTCTTATTCTCCTGATACTTGCAGGAGGGGCTGGAGCATTTGTTTTTCTTCAGGGGAAGGGAAGAAATAAATCTGAAAGTAGTTTAACTTCACCCAAAACTACACAAAGAGTCGCCAGAAAAAGTATTGCCACGCCTCAGTTAACTGTAAAAGCTTCAACAAATCAGGTAAAAAAACAGGCAAATGTGGCAGAATCTAAAAGAAAGGTGGAGAAAACTGCTCAGAAAGTTAAGGTCAGAAAAACCGAGAAGAAAGTGGCCTCTGAGGAAAAGAAAAGAGTAAAAGAAACTGTGAAGGCAGAGGCAGGTGGGAAAAAGGAGTCTGTAAGTAAAGAACAGAAGCCTGAAAAAGTGGCCATGGCAAAACCTCCCCGCTGTCCCCCCGGTATGGTGTATATCCCGGGAGGTTACTTTATTTACGGTTCACCTCCCGATGACCCGTATCGTGACAGTTTCTTTGATAAGTATTTTGGCAGAACATACATAAAGGGATTCTGCATAGATAAATATGAGTACCCCAACAAAAAGGGTGCTGTTCCCCGATCAGGAGTGACCTATACCCAGGCATATAATCTGTGCAAAGCACAGGGAAAAAGATTATGCACCGAAGCTGAGTGGGAGAGAGCTTGCAAGGGTCCTTCAAACAATCTCTTCCCCTACGGGATGAGCTTCAAAAACAGAGCCTGCAACACCTCTGAGGCAGGATTTGGAAAAATACTTCCCTCCGGTTCCCTTCCCGGGTGTAAAAGTGGTTTTGGTGTTTATGACATGAGTGGCAATCTCCTTGAGTGGACTGCTACCATGACTGCACAGAATATGTTTGTCACAAAGGGTGGATCTTACAGAAGAACAAAAGGTGAATCAAGATGTTCTGCCAGGAGACCGAAGGCATATTTCAGGCATGATAAAGATATAGGTTTCAGATGCTGTAAGGATGCAAATTATTAGGAGGATGAGGATGAAACTCCTTAAATATCTTCTTCTCATCTTTTTCTTCACAGCAAGCCTTAAAGCCGCTGTGAAACTGGTTGAATTTTTCCCACCTCTTACTGTGGTGGAGGGTGAGGATGTCAAAATACAGTTGAGAGTAAGCAATCCATCCCAGGTTTCCCAGATAATAGTCAGTTACAAAAATGCAAAATCAAGGTACAAAACTGTTGTTCTGAGCAGAAGTAATGGATATTTTGTTGGATATATACCGGGAAAGGATGTCATACCCCCTGAAATTTCCCTTTTCATTTACTATATGGATTTGAACGGTCAGACGCATCTCCTTTTTGCCAGCGCAGCCAAACCATTCAAAATTAAAGTTACCCTGCAGTCGAAAAAGCGATCAGAGCTGGAAGAGGAATTTGAACTTTTCCAGGCTGAGGATGTCGTTGTTTCTGCTGCCCGTCACAAACAGAAAGCCACAAAAGCACCGGCTGCAATTACTGTTCTTGATAAAAAATTTATTAGGAAAACAGGGACTTTTTCATTTGCGGAATTACTAAAGTATGTTCCTGGCATGGAAGTTTATCAATTTACCCCTGGTTATTATATAGTTGGGGCCAGAGGAATGGCAGATGAATCGAACAACATGTCTCTTTTCTTGCTCGATGGAATGGAATTAAATAATCAAATGTTTGGAATTGCGTTTAGTGAAGTAATTCCAATTTCTCTTCATGATGTAGAAAGAATTGAAATAATCAGGGGTCCCGGTTCAGCTCTTTATGGAGCCAATGCTTTCTCCACTGTTATAAACATAATCTCCATTGATCCAGATAAACAGCAGGGTTACTACCTTGCCACCTATGTGGGGAACTATGACACCCTTTATTCCACAGTGAGCCTCAGTGCCAAAAAGAATGAATCTCTCTCATATTCTCTAACAGGAATGTATAGAAAATCAAGGGCTTATGACAGAAATGAAACTGGCTTTGAGGCTAAGTTAATGAGGAGCGTTGTCAAGTACAAGTTTTATGAACAATCATACCTGAAACTTAGTGGTGGAGTTATAGATGCGTATGCAGACATATTTTCGAACTTAGGCGAGGTACCCACCCATGGGAAAATCAACTATATTAATGCCATTTACACACTTGAGAATTTTAAAGCAAGGGTATTCTGGTCAGATACTTATGCTGATGTTAAGATTGAGAATCCCCTTTTCCAGTCACTGCTTGGAAATATCTATGGTACCAATGACATGTTTGATGGAGATTTCCTTTACTCCAGAGAAGTTGGCAAGGTTGACAGGCTGACTGGCGGTGTGAATGTTAGATATTCATTTTATAAATCTGAAATATTTGACCCACAGTATTCTGATGAAAAGAGGGTGGGAGTTTACCTCCAGAATGAGTGGTATCCTGTGGATCTTGTCACTCTGACCCTCGGAGCCCGTTACGACTGGAACTCCACAACTAAGGAACCTGCTTTCAGCCCCAAAGTATGTTTGATAATAACACCCATAAATAACAATTCATTTAGAATCAGTTATTCAAAAGCTTTCCTGAAACCATCTTTTTACCAGAATCAGATGAAGTTAAAAAGACTTGAAAATTTAAATCTCACATGGGCCAACCCTGAACTTAAAAATGAGGAGATGACAGCCTACGAACTTGGCTACGCTGCCAAGTATGGTAAGAATTTGAGATTCAATATTGACCTTTTTTACAATCAACACAGAAAGGCGATTCAATTTTCTGGAAGCAGGTTGCTTTTCACAAACACTGGTAACGACAGAGATTACTACGGTGGTGAAATAAGTTTTAGGTATGGTTCAAAAATGATAGGTGGATTCGTTAATTATTCATATCTTAAAGTGAAAAATGTCAATCTTAATACCTATGAAGATACCCACCCCGAAAACAGCGTTAATTTTGGAGTCCTGGGCAACATCTCTGATCGATTAAGTTACGCTTTACTTGGACATTATATTTCCAAAAGATATGTAGAGCTCACTAACCCCATCAAGGGGAGTGTCTTTGTGCCCTATGTGGAGAATCAGGAACTGGGGAATTATCTGGATCTGAGTTTGAAACTTTCTTTTCTGGTTACGAAGGAAATAGAGATTGGCTTTTACGGTAAAAATCTTGTGGCCCCCGGTCACAGAGAGTTTGCAGGTGACGATAACCTGAAATTCACACCAGATTCAGTCCCCCAGACATTTGGAGGATCAAAGATCCCGAGGATTCTCATGGGGTTTGTGAGGGCAACTTTTTAAATGTGTTTTATTGACAGGCGGGCATTTTTGCGTTAATATTTTAAAAAGGGTTGATAATGATAGTTAAAAGCAGAAATGTTACCACATTAATTTCAATAACATTTTTTCTCCTGATTGGTTTTATTTTTTTCACACTGAGTACAACTTTCGCTCAGGGAAAGAAGCGTATTTACATATTAAAAAGCATGGACAACAAGTTCTACAATGATGCCATTGCCGGTTTCAAAAGCAACTGTCCCGGGGAGTATAAGGAATTCAACATCAACAACAACTATGCCATTGCAAAGACCTACGCAGATCAAATAAATGCAGAACATCCTGATCTCGTACTTGCAGTTGGTGCAAGGGCTCTTATAGCCGCGAAAAATTACATAAGCAGTTCAATCCCCATCGTTTTCACAGTGGTACTTAATCCAGAAAGATTGAATATTAAGGCTCCAAATATAACCGGTGTTAGACTTGAAATTCCTGTTGAAGTCCAGCTCAAGACAATAAAGGCAATTGTCCCCAATATAAAAAAGATTGGTGTACTGTACAATCCCCGTAACTCCGAGAACATCATAAAGGAAGCGAAGAGGGTTGCTGCGAAACTTGGACTTCAGCTCATTGCAGGAAGAGTTGAAACAGAGGATGACACTCTTGATGCTCTTCAGCTGTTTGCGGGGGGAATTGATGCCTACTGGCTAATTCCTGATCCAACTGTGGTAACCAGGAAGTCCTTTGTTGAAATTTTAAAGTTCACAAATGAGAAGAAGATTCCCTTCTTCGTTTTTTCAAAGGCGCTGGTAAAGAGTGGAGCATTCATTGCCCTCACCGTGGGTGATTATGTAAGTCTTGGAGCTCAGGCTTGCGAGATAGCCCAGCGTATATTCAGCGGAATACCCCCCTCCCAGATCCCGTATGAGTATCCCAGGGGCCTTGAGATAGCCGTTAATGTACAGGTTGCAAGGCTCCTCAACCTCACCCAGATTGCCACAAATGCTATAATGTTTGCTTCCCAGAATGGTTATAAAATAACCCCTCTCCAGTAACCCTGATCTCTCCAGGGATTGACAGAACAGTTACCTTATGTTATAAAAATTCAGGACACTGAAAAACCGGAGGCTGGCAGGGGAGGCCCATATTACCCGTCCAGGGGTAAATGGAGCTTTCGCTGGCCCAGAAAAATCCAAAACTCAAAGGAGGTGTTGTATGAGACGAGTTTTAATTTTATGGGTCCTGCTCCTGTTACCTCTGGGATTGCTGGCACAGGGAAAAATGGATATGGGTAAAAATCAGGGTTCAAAACAGAGCATGGGAATGATGAAAGCGATGCAAAACCCCGTAACCGTCTCTGTGAATTCTGCCGGTATGTCAGGTATGAATGCAAAAATGAAGAAGATGATGCAGGAAAAGGAGAAGAAAATCCAGGATCTTGAAGCCCGCCTGGATGAACTTGAGAAAAAGGTGAAAGTTCTTGAGAATAAAGATACCCATCTTGTTCTTGGTAATCTGAAATTCTGGGGATATCTCAGAATGAGGTATGTTGACAGCCTTGATAAAACATACTCTGCCATAAGTCTTGAAGAAATCACATTCAATCTGGCCTATCATCCTGCTGATTATATCACTGCCTGGATAAATGTCTGGTGGCATCCAAATCAGATATCTCTTTCCAACGTGTTATCGGGTGTTCCTCCATACTATCCTTCCGAAATGATAGGATACACCTATTTTGAACGAGCGCAGGCGGAGTTAAAATTACCTACCCTTGGTAAATATACGCAATCCTTCAGGATAGGTAAGTGGTATCGTTCAGCTTTTGGTATTCCTCCCAAGTATCCAAACAGAAAAATTTCAGATTACAGCCTCGTAGCAGAAGCCTTCACTCATGACAGGGTTACCGGAATTGAGTATATTTCTTCCTTCAGCGGAATGATAAACTTTGCAGTTTCAGTTTTCAATGGGTTAAGAATAGGGGATAGACCCTTTGGTCCCAACAACCCTGTAAATCCACCAAAGGTGAAAATAATTGCTGACAGAGAGATGTTTGGAGTTGGTCCTGGGCCATTGTCCGAAGTCACAGATAATGACAAAAATAAAGGAGTAAGTGTTAAACTTGGTTATCAGTGGCCTGCAGGTGTATCATATTCAAAAGCTTATCATTCAAATGGAAAGTATTTTCAGTTTGATATATTCGGAACCAATGGAAACAGACTCACTAATGGTGATTTAAAAACACTTACTGATTCTAATAAGCTAAATATACCTGTTGATTTGTTTAAAAACAGAAATAAATACCGTGCCGGTGCAGATATGAGGGTGATCCTCGGAAGATTTTCCTCTGATGCAGAATTTTTCTACGGATACACAGGTGGACTGGAGATCACAGGTTTTCACATACTTGGGGTCTATAAGGTTCTTCCCGGAAGATTTGATTTTCTTGCAAGATATGCGGAACTCGACACCCACGAGGATTTCAGTAACCACAGATTTGATTCTGAGGCTTACAGTGCCCTCTGGAATAAGAGGCAGATCCAGCTTTCACTCAAGACCTACCTCGCTAAATGGGCATGGATTCAGACAGAGTACTACTTTAACTTTGAGGGTCCAAAGGGAGATGTGAAGTGGAATAAAGTAAAGAATGATGTTTTCTTCATTGAATTCGTTTTCTTCTACATGTAAAAAGGGAGGTGTAGAAAATGAGGAAGAATTTAAAAATATTACTTGTTCTCTTCCTTCTTGCCGGTCTGGTTTCCACCGGTTGCAAGAAGAAGAGTAAGGAACAGCAGGCTAAGGCAAAACCTGCAGAGGAAAATGTAATTAAAATTGGAGCAGTATTTTCAGTCACTGGTCCTGCTTCCTTTCTCGGTCAGCCAGAGAAAAATACGGCTCTTATGGTTGTGGATGAGATCAACAAATCTGGTGGTTTGCTTGGAAAGAAGGTTAAGCTGATTGTTTACGACACGGAAGGTCAGGAACAGAAGGCTGTTATGGCTGTTAACAGATTGATACAGAAGGATAAAGTTGTGGCAATAATTGGACCAAGCAGATCAGGAACTACGCTGGCAGTGATTCCAATCGTTATGAGAGCGAAGATACCACTTATTTCCTGTGCCGCAAGCAGGAAGATCGTTCAGCCTGTAAGTGAGAGAAAGTATGTATTTACCGTTCCTCAGCTTGATACTTTTGCGGTAGAGAAACTTTACGAGTACTTCAACAAAAAGGGATACAAAAAAATCGCCATTCTCACCGTTAACAATGGCTTCGGTGCAAGCGGCAGGGAGCAGCTGAAACTCCTGGCACCAAAATATGGGATTGAAATCGTGGCAGATGAAATCTATGGTCCAAAGGACACTGACATGACTGCTCAGCTCACAAAGATAAAGGGACTCAATCCAGACGCCATTGTGGTATGGGGTACAAATCCTGGTCCCGCTGTTATAGCCAGGAACCGTCTGCAGCTCGGGATTAAAACACCTCTCTTCATGAGCCATGGAGTTGCTTCAAAGAAATTCATAGAACTTGCCGGGAAAGATGCAGCTGAGGGAATAATCCTCCCTGCCGGCAGGTTAATTGTGGCTGATCAGCTTCCTGACACAGATCCACAGAAAAAATTGCTCCTGGATTACATAGCAAAGTATAAGGCAAGATATGGTAGTGAGCCTTCAACCTTCGGTGGTCATGCATATGATGCCCTCCATCTACTCTTTGAAGCAATAAGGAGGGCAAAGAGCACCAATGGAGATAAGATTGTTGCCGCCCTTGAAACCATTAAGAATTTCCCCGGCACCGGTGGAATTTACAATCTCTCTCCGCAGGATCATGAGGGTCTCTCAAAGGATGCTTTTGTACTTGTAAGAATACACAATGGAAACTGGGAACTTTTAGAGGAGTAATTTCTGAGGGGGTCTCACCCCCTCTTTTTTATCGGAAAAATGGATCTCATTCAGTATCTTGTCTCAGGTATCAGTATTGGCAGTGCATACGCACTGATTGCCATTGGCTTTAATCTGATCTATAACGCCACAGGTATAATCAATTTTGCTCAGGGTGAATTTGTTATGCTGGGAGGGATGGGGAGTGTTTATTTCTATCATTACCTTCACTTTCCCCTTATATTTGCAATCTTGTCCGGAATACTCCTTGCAGGAGTAACTGGTATTTTGGTGGAGAGACTTTCCATCAGACCCATCAGAGATGCATCAATACTTTCCCTCATCATTGTAACGATTGGTGATTCAATTCTCATAAGAGGAATTGCCATGCTGGTCTGGGATAAAAATTCACATGCCCTTCCCTCATTTTCAGGGGATATCCCCATAAGATTTTTAGGTGCTGCAGTTTCTCCCCAGTATATATGGATTATCGTGGTCTCCATTATATCCATGCTTCTGTTAGGTGGATTTTTTCGCTACACCATTACGGGAAAAGCTATGCTTGCAAGTTCTGTAGACCCCGTTGCCGCAAGGCTTGTGGGGATAAATGTTGAAAGAGTTACCATGTATTCTTTTTTTATCAGCGCTCTCTTCAGCGGAATGGCAGGAGCCCTGATGACACCAGTTACCCTGACATCTTACGATATTGGTATTTCCCTTGGCCTCAAAGGCTTCGCTGCCGCTGTCGTGGGCGGACTCGGCAGGATGAGTGGGGCACTGGTGGGTGGAATAATTCTCGGCATTGTGGAATCTTTCAGCGCAGGATTAATATCATCCGGTTATAAGGATGCCATAACTTTTGGTCTGCTTCTTCTCTTCCTCTACATGAGACCCCAGGGAATTGTTGGAGAAATTAAAGCGGAAAGGGTGTGAGATTGAAAAGATACGCCGATATCCTGATCTTTGCACTTCTTTTGATTGCATATCCTTTGATTATTACAGACAATTACGGACTCAATGTGGGAATTTTTGCCCTTGAGAATATCATTACTGTGACAGGACTGAATCTCCTCATGGGGTATGCAGGTCAGATATCTCTTGGTCACGCTGGTTTTGTGGGTCTTGGTGCCTACATATCCGCCATTCTTACTGCCACCTACCACTGGAACTGCTGGCTTGCAATGATAACTGCTTTTGTCCTTGTGGGGATTGTTGCATTTTTTGTTGCACTTCCAACACTCAAACTCAGAGGTCACTACCTCGCCATGGCAACACTTGGGCTTGGTATGATTCTATACATATTTTTCAGTCAACTTGTTGACATAACGGGTGGACCATCAGGTTTCGTGGGAATTCCATACATGAGATTTGGAAGTTTGACATTCTCATCTTACTCCACAATTTATGTGGTTACTGCAATGATCACATTTGTGATTATTTGGCTCTCTAAAAATCTTGCTTCATTCAAAGCTGGCAGAATATTCAGGGCTATTCATCAGGACGAAGAAGCTGTGGTGGCTCTTGGTGTGAATACCTATCACTACAAGGTCCTCGTTTTTGTTGTCAGTGCAGTCTTTGCAAGTATTGCCGGCAGCCTCTATGCTCACACGGTTATATTTATCAGTCCCGCTTCCTTTGGTTTTAAGAGGTCAATCCAGCTTGTTACAATGGTAATGGTGGGAGGTATGGGAAATATCTGGGGTGGGGTTACAGGAGCAATCTTTTTAACCTATCTCCCTGAATTTCTGAGGATTTTCGAAGATTACGATATTATCGTTTATGGTTCATTGTTGATTCTTGTTATAATCTTCATGCCGGGCGGTATAGCCGGAGCAGTGGAGGATATTTATGGGAAATTCAAAAATACTGGGGGCAGAGAGGATCGTTAAGCATTTTGGTGGTGTTAAGGCTCTTGACGATGTTTCCCTTTCCATTTCTCAGGAAGAGGTACTTGGTTTGATTGGTCCAAATGGAGCGGGGAAAACCACACTTTTCAACATAATTTCAGGTTTTATAAAACCTGATGGGGGAAAGGTAATCTTTAAAGGTGTTGATATAACCTCTCATCCGCCGCATAAAATAGCAAGAATGGGTATGAGCAGGACATTTCAAAATCTGAGAGTTTTTTCTGAAATGAGCGTCATTGAAAATATTATGGTGGGAGCAGATGTTCTTACCTCTGCCGGTTTTTTTTCCAACTTGTTCGCTTTCCCCTCAATCTGGAAAAGTGAAAGGGAATCAATTGAAAAGGCAGAGTATTTTCTTGAGGAGGTGGGTCTGCAGGATTTCAGAAATACCCCTGCGGGAGATCTCCCCTTTGGAAAAATGAGGCTGGTGGAGTTAGCAAGGGCCCTTGTCACTGAGCCGGAGCTTCTTCTGCTTGATGAAATAGCCTCTGGTTTGAATACTTCAGAAACTCTTGACCTGATGGAGCTTCTCTTCAAAGTAAAGGAGAAACACAATCTCACAATCCTTGTTGTGGAGCATGATATGGATTTCCTTATGAACCTTGCAGAGAGAGTGGTGGTCCTTAACTTTGGCAGGGTAATAGCTGAGGGGTCACCGGATGAGATTAAAAAAGACCCGCAGGTAATAGCAGCCTATCTTGGAGAATGAAATGCTGGTTGTGAGGAATCTGGAGGTATTTTACGGCAAATTGAGAGCAGTTAAATCTCTCTCCTTCCATGTTAACGAAGGTGAAATTGTCACAATTATTGGTGCCAATGGTTCCGGGAAGACTTCAACTCTCAGAGCAATATCAGGAATAATGGTTAAAACAAGGGGAGAAATCATCTTTGAAAATGAAAGGATAAATGGATTACCCCCTCATGTTATTGTAAATATGGGAATTTCTCATGTGCCGGAGGGGAGGAGATTGTTCCCCAATTTAACTGTTCGGGATAATCTCCTTCTGGGAGCGTATCCCTATTTGAAAAAAAATGGCGATTTCAGTAAGATTGTGAAGGATAGGATTGAGCAGGTATTTGCAATTTTCCCGAGGCTAAAAGAAAGAAGCGATCAGCTGGCAGGTACGCTGAGTGGGGGAGAACAGCAGATGCTTGCCATAGGTAGGGCACTTATGAGCAGACCAAGGCTCTTGCTTCTTGATGAACCCTCTATGGGACTTGCACCGGTCATTGTAAATGAAATCTTCAAGGTAATTGAGGAATTGAGAAAAGATATGGGTGTCACAATACTTCTGGTGGAACAGAACGCCAGAAAGGCTCTTGAAATTTCAGATCGAGGATATGTGCTTGAGTCGGGAAGCCTCGTATATTCCGGAAGTTCAGAAGAATTGAAAAAAAGCAAGGAGATTCAGAGAGCTTATCTTGGTAAAAGTGATTTCTTTGAATAACTGAGCGAGGTGTGAAGATGTGGGAAGAAAAGTATGAAACAATGGAAAGAAGCGAACTGGGGCAACTTCAGCTTGAAAGGCTCCAGAGTGTTGTTAACAGGGTTTACAGAAATGTGAAATTCTACAATGAAAAGTTTCGTGAGCTTAAGATTTCGCCAGAGGATATAAAATCTCTGGACGATCTGCGAAAATTACCCTTTACAACCAAAGAGGATCTGAGGAGGAATTATCCCTATGGAATGTTTGCCGTTCCACTGAGGGATATTGTGAGGATTCACTCCTCATCCGGTACAACCGGGAAAACAACAGTTGTTGGTTATACAAAGAATGATCTTGAACTGTGGAGCAATTTAGTAGCAAGAATAATGGTGGCTGCAGGGGTAACAAAGGATGACATTATCCAGATTTCCTTTGGGTACGGTCTTTTCACAGGTGGTTTTGGCCTCCACTATGGAGCAGAAAAGATCGGTGCAACTGTTATTCCCATATCAAGCGGCAACACAGACAGGCAGATAATGATAATGCAGGATTACCACACAACAGTTCTGGTAAGCACCCCGAGTTATGCCCTTGTCATTGCTGACAGGATTGAGGAGCTGGGAATAGACCCCCAGAGTCTTTCCCTGAGGATTGGTCTGTTTGGAGCAGAGCCCTGGTCAGAGGCCATGAGGCAGGAGATTGAAGCAAAATTAAAGATAGATGCCTACGACAATTATGGGTTGAGCGAAATAATTGGTCCCGGTGTGGCTGGTGAGTGTGAAATGAAAAACGGGATGCACATAGCAGAGGATCACTTTCTGGTTGAGATTATTGATCCTGAAACTGGTGAGCCTCTCCCACCCGGGGAGGAGGGTGAACTTGTCATAACCACCCTTACCAAAGAGGCACTTCCACTGATTCGCTACAGGACAAGAGATATAACCCGTTTGCACTATGAAAAATGCGGGTGCGGCAGGACAACTGCCAGAATGGAGAGGGTAAAGGGTCGAACAGATGATATGCTTATCGTGAGGGGTGTTAATGTTTTCCCCTCCCAGATTGAGGAGGTTCTTTTCAATATTGAGGGAACCGAGCCGCATTATCAGATAATTGTGGATAGGGAGGGACGCCTAGATACACTGACGGTTCTGGTTGAGGTTTCACCTAAAATCTTCTCCGACGAAATGAAGCGTCAAAAACAGATCATAGAGGAAATAGAGGAAAAGCTATATTCGGTACTGGGTTTGAAAGTTAGAGTCAAGCTGGTTGAGCCGAAAACACTTCAGAGATTTGAAGGAAAGGCAAAAAGAGTGATAGATAAGAGAAGGTTGTAAAAACTCTTTCAGTTGAGTATACTAACTTTTAATGAGTGACGCGATTCTTGATGCCCCCGTTCTTGTACTGAATAAATCTTTTTATCCTATTCATGTGACCACTGTGAGAAGGGCTTTTGCCATGCTTTTTAAAGGCGTGGCAAAAGCGGTAGGCCCTGATTACACCCTTTTTTCCATTGATTCATGGCTTGAATTGAGGGTTGCAGCTGATGAAATTGGAATCAGAACTGTTAACAGGGTGATAAAAGTTCCACAGGTTATTCTTCTTGTGAGTTATGACAGGATTCCCAAGAGGGAGGTTAGATTCAGCAGATACAACATATTTCTGAGGGACAACAACACCTGTCAGTACTGCGGGAGAAAGCTACCACGAAAAGAACTTACCATTGATCATGTTATACCCAGGTCAAGGGGAGGAAAAACTGTATGGGAGAATGTGGTAACTGCCTGTGTTGAGTGTAACTCCCGTAAGGGGAATCGGACTCCTGAAGAAGCGGGAATGAAACTTATAAGGAAACCTTACAAGCCTTCCTACTTGAATTTTCTCAAAAATTTCACTAAAAATAATATCAGAGAAGAGTGGAAGCAGTTTCTCAATTTCATTGATGCTGCCTACTGGAACGTTGAGCTTGAAAACGATAACAAGTAAAGGAGTACACTATAGGAAGAATTATTGCTTTTGGTGGTGGAAAAGGAGGGATTGGTAAAACTGTTCTGACGGCCAATATTGCGTATCTTCTTGCAAAGGAGGGGAAAAGAGTACTTCTGGTGGATCTGGATCTGGGTGGAGCAAATCTCCACACAATCCTTGGCGTCTTCCCGAAAGGAAGGACCATTCACGATTTTTTCAGAAGAGATGCAAAAAGTCTCGAAGAGATAATTTTAAAGCCTGATGCCTATTTTTTTGATTTTATTCCCGGCCTTGTTAATGCTCTGCCTGAGGTTTCAATTCCAGCTTCACAGCGTTCAAAATTAATAAGACATTTAAAAAAACTCACCTATGATTTTATTCTGATTGATCTTGGTGCGGGAATAAGTCCCCATACCCTTGATTTTTTCAACATAGATGCGGGAATTCTGATAACTTTACCTGACCCTGCTTCAGTTGAAAATCTTTACCGATTTCTGAGAGCTGCTTTTACGAGAAGAATTCTTCAGATTAAAAGTGGAAAGGAATGGAGAGAGTTTGTAAAGAAATACCTGGATAAAAAGGGAAGTTTTTACTTCGATGATCTGGAAATGTTGAGAGAAGACACTGCTCGATTTTTCCCTGATCTGTATAACAAGTTGCAGAATCGCATTGAAAGTTTCAGACCCTATCTCATCGTAAATATGGTGAAAAATGAAAGAGAGTTTGGAAATGACATCTCCAGAGTTACAGAGGATCTTCTCGGGATTCAGCTCAAATTTCTGGGAAATGTGAGTTATGACAACGGGGTTGTTGAGAGCCTCAGGAGAAAGGTTCTTGCAGCTGCCACTTTTCCCGATTCTGTTTTCACAAGAGATGTGGAAAACGTTGTGGATAGAATAAGTAAGGAACTGGTTTTTGAGGAAGATGAAAGATTACTATAGATTGCTCGGAGTCAGACCTGGAGATTCAATGGAAAAAATAAAGGATGCACACAGGAGATTGAGAAGATTGTACACTTCCCAGAGCCTTCCTCTCTATTCAATTTATGAAGAAGATAGGGTTAGAAAAATTGTTGAAGAAATAGATCAGGCAGCAGAGGTACTCCTTGATCCAGAAAAGAGAAGAAAATATGATCTTGAACTCCTGAATAAAGGGATTTATTCCTCACGGGAACTGGGAGTGGTGGGGGAGGAAGAGGAGAAAGAGGAGAAAGAGGAGAAAGAGGAGAAAGAACCGGTGCTTGAGGAGAATGTGACTGGAGGAAGACTCTTTCGCAGGGTGAGGGAATTGAAGGGCATAGATTTGAAAGATGTGGCCAGGGTAACGAGAATTCAGGTGTCATTTTTAAAAGCAATAGAGGAAGAGAATTACGAGGAACTGCCGGCAAGAGTTTTTGTTAGGGGATTTGTTATGAATTATGCAAGGTTTCTTAAACTCAAAAATATTGATGAAGTTGTAAATGATTACATGAAAAAGTATGATGAATGGAACAGGGAGAAAAAATGAAGGTAGCACTTGCACTTGGTGGTGGAG
>JALSQH010000031.1 GCA_026985515.1 bacterium | reverse complement strand
CATTTCCTGCACTGGCACATTCACCACAACTTTTTTTCCTTCAAAGAAATCACTACCCGCATAAACTCCTCTGACTCTGTTTCCATCAATCACCACCTGTGTGACTTTTGTTCCCGTAATGATCTCTCCATTTTCCTTTATTTTGCTTTCAAGGAAGTTAAACAGTGGTTTCCACCCCCCTGAAGGATACATAACAGAAATACCTGTTCTGAGAACCTTTGCCATGTTGAAAAGTAGCTCACCTGAAGATGCAATATCGGTAAAGGGACAGACAAGCATTGATCCCGTGACGAGTTCGAAATATTTCCTCAATCCTCCCTTAATTCCATTTTCATCCATCCATCTATTAACTGGAACATGGAGCAATTCCTTCCACTGATCTTTCATCCTCTTAACTTTCAGGAGCAGGGGGGCCGCCTTTATCTTTTCCCCGGCAGAAATCAGACTTGTAAACAGAAACTGGGATACACCAGTGGGGAAAATATATTTTTTGCTATCCTCATACAGGTAAGAAGTGCCCGGTTTCTTGAATTTTATCCTGTAACCAAGCCTTCTGAATGTTTTTGCAATAGCGCTTTCGGGTCCATATCTTATCAGATGAATACCATAATCCACAAGAAACCCGTCTTTTTCCCATACATAAGCCCTTCCCCCAATATGACCAGATCTTTCCAGAACAAGGACACTGGCTCCCTCATTTACAAGGAGAGCTCCAATTTGAAGTCCATTAATTCCGGCACCAACTATAATAAAGTCATAAATTCTCTTCATTTCTGTCCTGAAAGAATGAAATTTCCTGGATCCACAGGTTTTCCGTTGTAATCAATTTCAAAGTAAAGGAGAGGCTCAATAAGTTTCCCCGTGTTACCGGTGGTGGCAAACACTTCTCCCTTCTTCACATAGTGACCCTCAGGATACTTTATCCATCCCAGATGCCCATAAACTGTTTCCAGTCCAAATCCATGAGAAATTTTTACAATTTTGCCATATCTTGGATGTCTCCCTACATAAACTATTCTGCCTGAAGCAGCTGCTTTCACAGGGGTACCAAAAGGTACCACTATTCCTATACCATTGTGCTGCTCAACTTTCTGGGTAAATGGGTCCTTAAACTCTCCATAAGGAATGGCAACTTCTCCAGTAACCGGCGACGCATTGGGAATCCACTGGTAAGGAGAATCTGATGATGTGAAAATCCTGTAGAGTTCACCTGTAACAGACTCTAAATTTTCTATCCTGCCACCTATCTCGTCAAGAGAAGCCCTGACGCTTTCCCTGAGATTGACCGGAGATGTCGCCTCTGGATCCCCACCCTCCCATCTCTTTTCTTCCCCTGTCAGCGAAAGTTTCCAGATTTTACCTGTAACTCTGAGAAGCTGAGAATTTTTTTTATCAAGAAAAAGAGTGATGCGCCTGAACATTTCTCTGTCTTTTTCAACTCCCCTCTTATAAGATATGTAATCAGGGATATGCCTGATCATGAGGATATTCAGCAAAATGGATACCACAAAAACCGTTACGAGAAACCACAGAATTCCCTTGATAAACCTGACTTTTGCAGAGGAGAAAGCATATTTTTTCTTTCTGTCACCCCTGAAAAGATAAATTGTTATGCTTCTATTGTTTTCCCTCTTCAACTTTCTCCTCCATGGTGACCACTTTCCAGAATCTTGCAAAGTATTCAAAACCTGACCAGAGAGCCAGGATAATTGCAAAAATCACAAAAAAATTTCCCCACTTTTCACCATTAAGAAACCAGAGATCTCCCCAGTAAATATAGCCGCCAACTGCAAGGAGTTCAGCCAGAGTTTTGAATTTGCCACTCCATGCAGCAGCAATAACAACACCCATTTCCGATGCAAGCCCTCTCAATCCTGTAACTGCAATATCTCTTCCGACAAGGATAACAGTTATCCAGCCGGGAACCCTCTGGAGATCTGTGAGCATAATAAGTGAGAAGGCTATCAGAAACTTGTCTGCAAGGGGATCAAACAATTTTCCAAAATTGGTCACCCAGCCATACTTCCTCGCAAGATACCCATCAATATAATCTGAAACCGCACCAATAACAAAAAGTATGAGCGAGATCCAGTTCCAGGGAGCAAGTCTATCCGCGGGTAATCCCTTTTGAGCATAGAGTAAGAAAACGAGGGCAATGGCTATGAGTATTCTGAGTATTGTAAGGATATTGGGAATGTTTGAAATTTTCTCCTTTCCGGACATTACGCTACTCCACCTTGAAAAAAACAGAGCCAGAACCACTCAACTCAACCATGAGATTCCCTGAAGAATCCTCTATGAAAGCAGGTATGGCATCCCCCTTCCATCCAACAAACGATCCAAGGGGGACATAAACTGGAATGTCACCAAGTGAGAGGGAACACAGCTTCCCATCAAATGCCACCACAATTGACCCTCTTCCTCTGAACTGTACCAGATAAAGATCCTCGCCTTCTCTGGGGGAAGGGAGTCTTCCATTTTCCCACTTCAGATCACCACCAAACGCATAGATAATTTTTTCAAAAAAATAGATAACTTCACCTTCATATAAACGGAAGGAAAATATTTTTTTCCCTGGATTGAGAACAACTCTCCCCGTCAATCCTTCAAATTCATTTATGATGCCATAATTGGTGGAAAAATAAGTCTTCAGCTCCCTGCCCTTGTACTTCTTGTACCGGGGTTTGAATTCAATCTCACCAGTTTTTATAACGAGGTCTTTTATTACACCGTAGCAGGGACCCTCATCAATGACACAGTATATAAAGTCATCCACAACCTTGACCGGTCCCTCCTGCCCCACTCTGTCAAGGTCAATTCCTGGAAAAGATTCTTTCTCTTCTTCTCCTTCAGAAAGCACATCAACGGCATTTAAAAGCTTCTGCAATTTCTCAGACGAAACATCCCCTCCCTTCACATCAAGGGCACTGCTCAACTCCTCTTCCCTGTGGGGTACGGAAACTTCATCAAAATGCTGCGCTTTTTTTTCTTCCTCTCTGGTCAGAGAAGCGAGGATCTGCTCCATCTTTTCAACCATTTTGGGAGAATCGCCAAGCTTAAACGCATCCCTTGCTTTCTGAAAGAGATTGAGATTTGCATATGCAAGTCCAAGGTAGTTATAGGCCTTTTTATGATGGGGATTTAATCTGACAGCCTTTTCCAGAACCCTTACCGCCTCAAGAGAATCACCCTTTTTCAAATAGGCCAGTCCAAGATTTACCAGAAGAGAAACTTCATTTGGATACTCCTCTACCAGGTCCTTGAAAATATTAATACTTTCGTTGTAATCCTCCAGCTGGAAATAGATAAGGCCAAGAAGATTCCTTGCCGCAGGGTCAGAGGGGTGCTCCTTCAGAACTTCCTCAACAATAACCCTGGCCTCTGGCAGGTTTCCACTCTCAAGAAGTCTCTTCGCCTCTGCTACTCTTTTATCCATAGGTTATTCTCTGGCTATCCTGGAGAGTGACCTGGAGATGTAATACCTGTAATAGTAAAAAACTCTTCTCACATAATTTCTGGTTTCAGGAAGATCCGGTACACCTCCTGCCTTAAGAACCCTCAGGCTTCCAGCATTATAAGCAGCAAGGGCCCGTGCATAATCCCAGTCGAACAGATCAAGAAGATAGCGAAGGTATTTGACTCCAGCGTAAATATTTTCTGCAGGTGACCAGAGATTGGTCACCCCCATTTTTCTGGCAGTTGATGGCAGCAACTGCATGAGTCCAATGGCACCTGCAGGCGAAACAGCGTAAGGATTAAAATCAGATTCAACCTTTATAACAGCCTTGATTAACTCAAAGGGAACCGAAAAGGACCTGGAATAGATTCTGATAAGATTATCATATCGGTCTTCCTTTACTACCTTCGCCTTAACTTTGAATTGTTTCCTGCTTTCTCTCCTTTGAGGAGTAACAATATAGGGTTTGTAATGTTTTAAATCTGGTGGAGAATCGGTGAAATGAATTACCCCGTTGCCATCAATGTAATAATAGATTGTACCTGCAGTTAGCGTTGCAACACTCCAGCTTAGAAGAATAAACAATGTTAAAATCACCCTCTTCATACACCACAAGTTTACCACAGTAAAACATCCATTGCAAGGAAGGGAAAGGGAAACAGGCTCAGCAGCTACTCAGGTTCCTGAACTGTTTTATTTTTCTTTTTTCTCCTTCTATATTTCCCGTAAGTTCCCCGCCAGATTTTGCCTCTCTTTGTTCTTCTATCTCCTTTTCCCATAGATACCTCCTTTACTTTTAATATACAGGTGGAACCTGGTTTTGCAAGATTGAAATGTTCAGAATCTCACATTGAGGAAGAGATCAGTAATAAATTTGCCACTATTTTCAGGAGAAAATTCCCTTCCCTTCTTTCCCTGAAAATTGTAAATTCCCACTCCCAGAGTGGTGTTTTCAAGAAACTCATACTGTAAAAAAGGGAAAATAACGGTACTCCCGTCTGAAAGGTTGATGAGTGCAGTTATTCCATAATTTGTGGTTTCACTCCTGATCAAGGTAAAATTGCTCATTAAATACTCTCTGCCCAAAGTCATTCTGTTAAGAGGCAGGAGTTTAAAGTATTTTCTGTAATCCTTCTCTCCACTGCTGTCGTAGAAATATTCAACCGCAACATAGCAGTATTTTAAAAAGGAATAATCTGCTCCTGCTGAGAATCTCAGGATGTGCTTTTTTAATCCTGTGTCAAAACTGTAAAAAAGTTCCCCCCAGATTCCCACCACCAGATCCCCCTTAAAGGCTAAACCTGCAATGTTATATCCTGCGGAAGTATCTTTGATGAAAATCAAGTTGGTATCAAAGGTTGCAAAATGGGTTTCAAGATTGAGGCCTGTAAGGTACTGTCAAGTTTTGTTCACAAAAATTTTATTTGTGCCATAGAGGTGGTCTCCTTTTCAGCCTCTGATTTATATCGTAAAACACAAGACCTGTGAGGTAATTTATTGACTTCTCATCG
>JALSQH010000030.1 GCA_026985515.1 bacterium | reverse complement strand
TACCATGGATCAGGCAGCGGGTAATGTTGAGGGTCTGAGTGTAGTAGGGGAAGAGTTGAATTTCCCCACAGCAAATTCTTTATCACCTGCTTTTTCCCCCATGAATCAGTCCTTCACATGTGATCCTCCCCTTAATCAGAATACCAGTGAACTCAGAACATGTGTCTATTATTCTGATGATTTTCCAATGGGTGACGACAGAAAGGAAGTAACAGTTACAATTAAAGGTTATTTTAACAGCGACATTGACAATGGTCAGATTACATACTGGAAAGCAGAGGTAACTTACAAGGATGAAACAACCAGTGTTGTGGAAATCAAGGAGGCTGAAGGATATCCCGAGGATAATAATCTGTTAACAGGTTGGGTGGAGGTATCAGAGACTCGCTACTATGGAGAGGATGATGAAAGAAAAGTTACAGTATCCACAATCCTTCTAAATGAGAATGACACCCTTGCAGATGATGATAATCTTATCAAAAAAGTGGATGTTTATACGGAGATGAAGGATGGTTCCTATATGGATTACACTGTGGAAGTAACTCCGGCAGTTAAGGTGGATGATAAACCAGATACCATATGGGTAAATACCTATGCCCAATGGTCTGATCAGAGTGGGGGAAAATTGAAAAGTTACTCTGACAGTATAACCCTGGGCGTGGCACCTGATTCTCCTGATGACTGGGATAAGTTGAAATTTGATGAAATTTACGAACTGAAAAGACTTGTCAGTAAGGATGGTTCAGTTGCCACATCCCATGCTCATCTTGAAGATGATGTGGTGGAATACTACAGAAAAGGATTTAAAGGGGTGGAATCTAAAGGAAACGTTGATTTAAACACTGGTGAATTTGAAATTGTGCACAATTTTCCAGATACATCAGCTATTGTGAAGATTGAAGCAACGGGGGTTTTACCGAGATTCAATGATGGTGAAGGAGAACTTCATAGAACCATATACTTTGCCGATGGAACAACAAGGAGTGTTGATGCTAAAGTTTCCGTTGATGATGGGAGAAGAACCATCAATTTTGTGAGAAGTGATGGATGGAGAGGAAAACTTGTTGAGGTTAAGAAGAGACTGAGCAGGGTTCTTTCTGGAGATGTTGGAAACAAATTGAAGGGTGTCAGAATCGCTTTCAGAATTGAGAGGCTTGTCGATAGTTCTGCGGTGATAACTTTCAAGAAGGATAACATCACAACGCCTCAATCCCCTGATTCTGATGGAAAACTCTACTACTACCCTGATGGATCCCTGGAGGGAAGTGTAAGGATTTATAACAGAGATGGAAGCGTGACTGTCATAAATGTGTCAGTGGATGCGGGAAAGGAAGCTAAATTTGAAATCAGAAAGGATGGAAAGAAGGTTATCAAGAAGGTAAACAAACTATAAAATCCCCCCTTCTCCCAGCCGGCCACTCACTCCTCTGAGTGGCCGATTTTTTCTGTTTCATGTAAAATGTGGGATATGAAGAAAAAAGTTCTTTTCATCTGTACCCACAACTCTGCAAGATCTCAGATGGCGGAGGGTTTCCTGAGGCATTTTTATGGTGATTTTTACGAGGTTTTCAGTGCGGGAACTGAGCCAGGGAGAGTTCATCCTTTTGCTGTTAAGGTTATGAAAGAAGCAGCAGTGGATATTTCTACCCATTTCTCAAAAAGTGTAGATCTCTTCCTCGGTGAGGAAATAGATCTGGTTGTAACTGTGTGTGATCATGCAAGGGAGGTGTGTCCCTATTTTCCTGGTGCCAGGAGTTACATGCATTACAGCTTTCCTGATCCCTCTAATGTTGAAGGTTCTGAAGAGTTGAAGCTGGAGGTGTTCAGAAAGGTCAGGGATATGATTTCAGAGTGGATAAAGACAACCTTCAACCCTCTTGATATAAAGACTGAAAATTAAAGACCTGTATTTTGCCCATATTACCTCAGGTGGTACACCCTTAATTTCATTTGACAACAAAAACTCTGTGTGTTAAACTACTCCTGAATGAGTATTCATTCATTGAAGAACAAAAATAGGAGGAAGGTATGAAAGACAGAGATGCGGTAATTGTTTCAGCTGTCAGGCTCCCCATAGGAGCCAAAAAAGGTTTGCTCAGAAATGCAAGGTCAGATGATATGCTCGCCATAGCTTTCAAGGCCGCACTGGAGAGAATTCCCCAGCTTGAGGACTGGACCCAGATTGATGATATTGCTGCAGGCACGGCTTTCCCTGAGGCTGAGCAGGGAATGAATGTGGCAAGGGTTGCGGCACTGCTTGCGGGAATCCCTGAAGATGTACCTGCGGCTACATATTCCAGAATGTGTGGTTCTGCAATGACGGCACTTCACTACGCAGCTGGAATGATATGGTCTGGAGCCATGGATATCATTCTTGTTGGTGGAACAGAGAGCATGACTCTGGTTCCCATGACAAGCAACAAGCCCACACCAAATATTAAATTTGTCAAAAAAACATTTGGAGAAGAGATTGAGGAACCCTTTGAAATTCCAGAGGATCTCCCCAATGTTTACATCCCCATGGGAGAAACTGCAGAGAGAGTAATTGACAGGTATGGAGATAAGTATGGTCTTACCAGGGAAGCACTTGACCAGTTTGCCTATGAAAGCCATATGAAGGCAGTTAAGGCTCAGGATGAAGGGAAGTTCAACGATGAAATTGTCCCGGTTATTGTAAAGTCAGAGACAGGGGATGTGGAAATCTACAGGAAGGAAAAGGGTGTCCCTGAAGGGTGGAAGTTGCTTGATAAGGATGAGGGACCGAGAAGAGACACATCTCTTGAGAAACTTGCCAAGTTGAAACCAGTGTTCAGAGTTAATGGAAGGGTTACCGCAGGTAATTCTTCTCCAATTAATGCCGGTGCAATGGCGATGGTCCTCATGTCCTATGAGAAGGCAAAGGCTCTTGGAATAGAGCCCCTTGCAAAAATTAGGGCAATTGGTGTAAAGGGTCTCGAACCAGAGGTTATGGGTCTTGGACCTATTTACTCCACCAGGGATCTCATGAAGAGGTACGGCTTTGAAATAAAGGATTTCCAGCTTGTTGAGATAAACGAGGCTTTTGCCTCCCAGTCCATTGCAAGTATAAAGGAACTCGGTATTGACCCATCAGTTGTCAATGTAAATGGTGGTGCCATTGCCCTTGGGCATCCCCTTGGAATTTCTGGACCAAGAATTCTCACCACACTTATGTATGAGATGAGGAGAAGAGGTTTGAACCTTGGTCTTGCCACAATGTGCATCGGTGGTGGAATGGGTATTGCAACAGCAATTGAGATTGAATAATTTAAGAAACGCTAATAAAGGAGGCGAAAGATGGCTTCAAAATACAAAATCAACAAAGTTGCAGTGATTGGTGCAGGGGTAATGGGAGGTGACATAGCTGGTTTGCTGGCTTATGTGGGATATCCCGTTTACCTCCTGGATATTGTTCCTCCAAATCTGAGTGAGGAAGAGAAAAAGGATCCAAAGGCAAGAAACAGGTTTGCCCTGAATGCCATAGAAAGGATTGTTGGTGAGAAGAAAATTCCGCCTAAAATTACTAAGGAAGATGTCAAGCTTATAACTCCCGGAAATATGGAGGATAACCTCGATTATCTCAGTGACGCAGACTGGATCATTGAGGTTGTGGTTGAGGATGCCAAAATAAAACAGAAGGTTTTTGAAACGGTAGAGAAATATGCAAAACCGGGTGCAATTATTTCATCCAATACTTCAGGTATTCCAATAAAAGTAATGACTGAAGGTAGAAGTGATGATTTTAAGAAGAGATTCCTGGTGACACACTTCTTCAATCCACCCCGCTATATGAAACTTCTTGAAATTGTTGCCGGTGAAGAAACTGATCCAGAACTTGTGGATTTTATGGCAAAGTTTGGAACCAATGTTCTGGGTAAGGGGGTCGTTTTTGCCAAGGATACGCCCAATTTCATAGCCAACAGAATTGGTGTTTTTGGAATGATGGCCACCATTCATCAGATGCTTGAAGATGGTTATGAAATTGATGAGGTTGACGCCATTGTTGGAAAGCCAATGGGCAGACCGGGAAGTGCAGCTTTTGGTACCGCTGATCTTGTTGGTATCGATACCCTGGTCCATGTTGTGGAGAATATTTATGAGGGCGTACCAGATGATGAAAAGAGAGAGATTTTCAAGGTACCTGATTTCATAAAGAAGATGGTGGAAAAGGGTCTCCTCGGGAATAAAACGAAGGCAGGCTTCTACAAAAAGGAAAAGAATGAAGAGGGCAAAAAGGTTAAACTTGTTATTGATCCAAAGACCCTTGAATACAGAGAAGTCAAAAAGTATGATTATCCCTCCCTTAAAGAGGCAAAGGCTGAGGAGGATCTGAGAAAGAGATTGAGAAAACTGGTGTATGCTGATGATAGAGCGGGACAGTTTGCATGGAAGGTGATGAGAGACACACTTGTATACACTGCCAACAGGCTTTACGAAATAGCAGATGATATTGTCAACATTGACAATGCAATGAAATGGGGTTTCAACTGGGATTTAGGTCCCTTTGAAGCATGGGACGCAATAGGAGTTAAGGAATCCATTGAAAGAATGGAAAAAGAGGGTATTGAGGTACCCAAAATCATAAAGAGGGTCATCACAAATGGCTATGGCTATTTCTACATTGAGGTTGGTGGTCAGAAGTTCTACTATGATCCTAAGGCTCTGAAGTATAAACCTGTACCTCAGCCATCCAATGTTATTATTCTCAAGTCCCTTAAGGATCAGGAGAAAGTTATTGAAGAGAACGCCTCTGCAAGCCTTATTGATCTTGGGGATGGAGTTGGACTCGTTGAATTTCATACCAAGATGAATGCCATTGACGATGGAATTATCAGTATGCTGAATAAGGCAGTGGATATGCTGGAAGAGGATAAGTTAGAGGGTCTTGTTATTGGAAGTCAGAGCAGGAACTTCAGTGCCGGTGCCAACATTCTCATGATACTGATGGCTGCCCAGCAGAAGCAGTGGGATCTCATT
>JALSQH010000029.1 GCA_026985515.1 bacterium | reverse complement strand
TGGAACATCAAGTCCGGAAGCAGTGGCAAGTTCAAGGATTTTTCCCACATCTGGATCTTCCATATAACCCACTCTGGCAATTACCCTGAAAATTCCATTACCCAATTTTTCCAACTCAACCTTCTCAAGATTTGGCACTCTTGGAATTGTTTCAAATTTTATATGAAGAATAATTGAGGTTGAGTGAATTATCCTGTTATGCCTCACATTTTGAATCATGGCAAATGGAACAACATCAGGTCTCCCCGTCATGAAAACAGCGTACCCATTTACCTTAATCACATCCTCCTTTTCCAGCATATCTTTAAACTCTTCCACATCCATGGTGATTTTTTTGAACTCTTCCCTCAGAATCATTCTTCCCTTTTCCCATGTTCTCATGATAACATAAAACACTCCTCCCACAACAAGGGGGAACCATGCTCCATGCATGATTTTTGAAAGATTGGCTACAAAAAAGGAAAGCTCAACGACAAAGAAAAGGAGAGAGAGCAAAAAAGCATTCAATAAACCCCACTTGAATTTTCTCCTCAAAATTATGTAAAAGAGAAAGGTGGTAACAATCATGGTAAAATTAACAGCAACTCCGTATGCTGCGGCTAAATGTGAGGTGGTCCTGAATCCAAGCACAAGCCCTATTGTGGCAAGCATGAGAAACCAGTTTATAAGAGGAACATATATCTGTCCCCTCTCTGTGGAAGATGTGTGCACCAGTTTCATTTTAGGGAAGTAACCCATCTGGATGATCTGCTTGGTGAGGGAGAAAGACCCGGTAATAACAGCCTGAGACGCAATAATGGTGGCAAGTGTGGCGATGATGAGGAGATAAAGCCTCAACCAGTGCGGGGCGATCATGAAAAAGATGTTCTCTGCACTTTCTGGATGAGAGAGAAGGTAAGCTCCCTGTCCAAAATAGTTCAGCACAAGTGAGGGGAAAACTACCACACTCCAGGTTAATCTGATTGGTTTTCTTCCAAAATGTCCCATATCTGCATACATCGCCTCTGCACCCGTGGCAACCAGGAAAACTGCACCAAGGACTATGAAACTTCTCAGATTTCCATTCAGTAAAAACTTAAAACCATAGAGTGGATTTAATGCCAGGAAAACAACGGGATTTTTCACAACCTGAATGAGACCAAGTACAGCAAGGGTAAGAAACCAGAGGAAAATAATTGGTCCGAAGAGAGAACCAACCTTTTCTGTTCCTCTGCTCTGGATCAAAAACAACCCGATAAGAATAATAATTGTGACTGGTAGTACAAATTCTTTGAGTCCCGGTGCAACGACGGCAAGTCCACCAACCGCGCTCAGCACTGAGATTGCAGGGGTGATCATTCCATCACCGTAAAGCATACTTGCTGCAAAAATACCCAGGAGTACAAAAAGGGTTAACTTTTTCTCTGGATCCACTCTTTTTATCAGACCGGTGAGAGCCATAACCCCCCCTTCGCCCTCGTTGTCAGCCTTGAGAACAAAGATGACATACTTTATCGTCACAATTATTAAAAGTGTCCAGAAAATAAGGGAAAGAATCCCCAGAATATTTTCCCTCAAAGGAGCAATGCCATAATCACCGGTAAAACACTCCTTAATTGCGTAGAGGGGGCTTGTACCAATGTCACCAAAAACAACGCCAAGGGCTGCAATTGAAAGGGGTAATAACCTGTTTTCACTTTTCACCTTATCCTCCGTGTATTATTCAGATTTTTTCTCCTGTACAACTTTTTCCAGGAATTCACGGATGTCGTTACTTGAGGGACTCTGAAATACTCTCAGGCCAAACTCAGGAAGAACTGCAAATATGTGATCAAAAAGGTCGGACTGAATTGATTCATACTCAACCCAGTCTGTCGTGGCAGTGAAGACATAAATTTCAAGTGGAAGACCCTTTTCAGTGGGATCAAGCTGTCTGACTAAGAGGGTCATATCATCCCTGAATCTCCCCTCCCTCTCAACAACCTTTTCAACCTCTTCCACCTCAACCTCCGCTCCCTTCACCACCTTCACCTTTTTCACCTTCCTTACCTCATAAATTGCGTTGTTCTCAAGTATGAAGTGATCCCCAAAATCTTTGAGAAATTCCTCCACATTTTTTATTACAGTTTTTTCATCAATTTCCTGCAGGTATCTGTCAATTCTTTCCCCAAATTTTTTCCTCAACATTTCAGGACCGTCAACAACAAATTTCTCATATTTCCTTCCATCAATTTCGAAAACATGTTTGTAAAATTTTCTGTAAATTTTGAAATTGGACCTGATGTAATTCTCAACATACTTTCTGAAAATTCCAATATTTGTCTGAGCTCTTCCATTAACCCTCACTGGTTCCTGGATATTGTGCTCCCTGTTCCAGCGATCAATCTCCTCCTGCTTCTTTGTAACATACTCACTGATGTAGTGAATCTTTTTAAACTTTTCAATCATATCTCTATCACACAGCTGAATGGTATTCATATCTATGTAGATGGCCCTTTTTATCCTCCTGCCACCACTGCTGACCATTCCTCTCCAGTTCCTGAATGACTCCTGAACAAGAGCATAGGTCGGAACAGTGCTGATGGTGTTATCAAAATTCTTTACCTTGATGGTGTTGAGAGATATGTCTATTACATCCCCATCAATATTTCTGCCGGGGATAGTAATCCAGTCCCCCACTTTAACAAGATCATAGGCTGATATCTGAATACTCGCCACCAGAGAGAGAATGGAATCTTTGAAAATCAGCATAACCACAGCTGTCATTGCACCGAGGCCAGCAATAATGGAAGCGGGACTCTTTTTGAGAAAAATTGAAATTACAAGTATCAGAGCGATTATAACAAAGGTCACCTTGATGACCTGAATGTACTGCTTTATATGGACTTCCAGCTGTTTTTTCTCAGCATAAATTTCGTACATATCATTGAGTGCATCAAGGAAACGCAGAGTAACAATAAGAAGCTCAAAAATCAGGTATGAGTATGTTAGAGAAATTATGAAATCAGTCAGACCCTTACTTAATCCTGCCAGATTTATACCATAGATAATGATTACCGCCGGGACAATGTGGGCAAGATTGTCAAAAACTCTCCTCTGTAGAAGGACATCGTCATAAACATTCTCTGTTCTGATAAAAAGGGTGAAAAGGATTCTTTTCAGAACAAAGTATGTTATTCTGTAACCGATGTACGCAGATAAAGCAAGTAATATCAGAATGATAATGGAAGCCAGTACCGGTGCATACCCATGTGGCACCCCCATTCTACCCATTACATTTACAATCCATTCCATCACCCCTTTTCCCTCCAGTGAAACAATTTTCCATTATTATATCAGAAGGAAGGGAAAAGGGGAAAGAGAAGATACCGCATTTGACAAACCAAGATGAATTTGTAAAATATGATTCAGTTCCCCGGTAGCTCAATCGGCAGAGCGGGTGGCTGTTAACCACTAGGTTGGAGGTTCGAGTCCTCCCCGGGGAGCCATTTTATTAATTGGCTCATAGATGAAAGAAAAGGCTTATTTGTACATAATCTATTCTCCAAAAATTGATAGACTCTACATAGGATCAACCACCGATCTGGAACATAGACTTAAACAGCACAATTCCGGTGCAAGCAATTACACCAGAGGTAAAGGACCATGGTTCCTTATCTACAAGGAAGAGTTCTCTTCAATTCAGCTCGCAAGAAAACGGGAAAAAGAAGTTAAGAGATGGAAATCAAGAAAAAGAGTAACTAAGTTCCAGTGAGCATAGAATATTTACCTAAAAAATTAAAACCCATAGCAAAGACATTCAAAATATCCGGGACCAAATTACCAGAATATGTTTAACTTCTTATTTATCAAATTTTTCAAAAGTATTATTAACTGCCAATCCCTTTCTTACCAGATAATATCCCATACTCAGAGCAAGAATGATTGTAGCTATACCAAAAAGAAAGCCAGGGGTTACATTTTCGTAATCAAGAATTATTATCTTTCTTGTCACAGCAACTATTGCTACCAAAAAAACTATCTCTGCATGAACATTATCCTCTTCAAGATATGCCTTGACACTCTCCATCAGCTCCAGCCCTATTAGCACGATCAAAAATAACCCAAAAATAGATAACATTTCCTTCACATTCAGCAAAAGTATCGAAGATGCTACGAAATATTGATAAACAATAACCAGAAGTTCAACTACAGATATAAGGACCACAAATATCATGAAAATTAGCAAGATTCCAATTATAATCTTCTCAAACATCCCAATTATTCTGCTCATGCCCACTTCCAGCAGAAACCTTTAAATTTTTTAGATTATAACATCGTATCCTGAATTAGTTCAAAAAATCTTCTTATTCAGGTTACTAAAAATAAATTATAATCTCTTTGACTCCTCTCTCCAACAAAGGTATATTATTAACTAATGAAGCGGATTATTGCCATCGTTGATGATGAGCTTGATATTCTCAATCTTGTTGCACTGCATCTCAAAAAATCTGGATTCGATACAAGGGAATTTTCAGAGGCACATCAATTACTCGATTATCTCAAAGTGCAGATTCCTTCACTCATTATCCTTGATCTAATGCTTCCAGACATGGATGGTCTGGATCTGTGCAAGTATTTGAAAAGTCAGGAAATATACTCCAATATACCTGTAATAATGTTAACTGCAAAGGCAGAAGAAACAGACAAAGTTGTGGGGCTTGAAATAGGTGCAGATGATTATATAACAAAACCATTCTCTCCCAGAGAACTGGTGGCAAGGGTAAAGGCTGTCTTAAGAAGAAGTCAAGCTCAGGAAACATCTAAAATTATCGAACTGGGGAAAGTTAAAATTGATATTGACAAACATGAAGTTTATGTAGATGACAGGAAAATTGATCTTACTCCCACGGAATTCAAGATACTTTCCATACTTGCAGGAAGACGAGGATGGGTTTTCAGTAGAGAAAAATTACTTGAGGAATTATGGGGATACAACAAATTCGTTTCAGACAGAACCATTGATGTTCACATAAAGAACATCAGAGA
>JALSQH010000028.1 GCA_026985515.1 bacterium | reverse complement strand
AAAGGAGAGAATACATGAAGATCTGCTTTGAAGAAGTTTTGATTGAAAAAGTACCGGGGAATATACTCAGAGAACTGGGGGCAATTGCCGGGAGAAGTGTGGTAGAAGGGTTGACAGATACACTGACTGTGGGAGAAGTTGAAGAGAAGATAAACAGGGAACTTGAAAAAATTGGTGAGGGAAAGATTTCAATATACAGAGATGGAAAGAGAGGAGTCGTGGAGGTTCTCTGTGAGAATGAGTGTGTTGGAGAGGAATTTTTCAGGGGACTTGTAGAAGTTCTGGTGGATCACCTCTTTCCTGGAGGAGTGTACAGTTTTGAGGATATGAAAAATGGCGTTAAATACTACATTGAAGGAAGTAAGAAAACAGAAGAGGCGACTTTGAGAAAAATTGAATTTCTAAGAAAATTGTGGAACTATTCCTTTTCTGCAAGGGAAATGGAAGTGCCTCCCTTCCCCGGAGATAAATTAATTTCTCCCCCTTTTGACCCGGGGGAAACGCTTAAAGAGTTCAGAAAAAACACTGGCTTGAGGTGAGGTTGGAGATGAGGTACGTGAAAGCAATTTTGTTTTCAGTGATTTTCCTTTCAGTTCCCCTTTTTGGCAAAAGCTACGGACCTTTCCTGGTTGAGAAGATTGAGGGAAAGTTTCTCTACTTTTCCGGCCCAGATGTGGCCTTTCTCAAAGCGGGTCACAGGTACAGAATTTTAAAACTTCCTCATGGACCGGCCCCTAAGAGTATAAATGATGTTGTACCTGCGGGGAAATGTGTTCTCTATTCCACCTATGATAGGGGAGGAATTTTAAGTTTTCCCGAATCTGTAACTGGTGAGTTTAAAAAGGGTGAATATTTTTTACTCCTTAGAGGGAGAAAACTGGACCTTGCCATTGAAAAGGTGGAGGTGAAGCCAGTTGTAAAAACTCTTTACAATTTAAGAGGAAATATATCCTGGTTCAGTCCAGAGATAAATTTCACAGGGGGTGGAGCATCCCTTGAGGTGATGAATGTGGTTTCCCATTTTGGATTGGTTGCAGAGACAGGGTATTACTTTAATGAGTTTACCTCCTCTGCCCCGGAAGAACTTGCCGTTTGTAGCGGGAGTTCATGTTATTATGCCACATGGTATGTTTCCATTTTTGTGGGACTTGACCGGGAGAATTTTTCCCTGCTGATCGGTCCAATTATTGGGGTTGTGAACAACGTAAATGCATATGGATTTAATTTGTTAATGCGTTACGGCTCACCTTTCAAAACCTTTTTTAAAGGAACTCTGAGAATACTGAGTAGAGCAGAGTTGTATGAGCTTGGAGTGGATGGAAGAGTGGCTCTCGGGGGAGGCTATGGAAGCGGAGTCGCAATGCAGTACAGATTGAGCAGTTACCCTGATCTTGAAAGTGCCAATAACTTTCTCTCGGTGGGTTACAGCTATTCCACCAGAGAGCTGATAGTGAATCTTCTCATTGGCTTTGGTATGGCGGAGAAGGATAAAAGAGGCGTTGTCACGACTGTGGAATTTTCCCACCTGTTTTGAGGTGCTTCTTCAGAAATCTCCTCAAATGGTCAGGAAGGTAATTTGTTGATCTCCTCTGAAAAGAAGCAAATTGTAACTCCTGCCGGGTCTTCACGAATTTATGGGACTTTCTCAAGAAAGCTCCTGTTGTATGCCTGAAGGAGTTCTTTCCTTGAAAGAATTCCCAGGCACTTTTTTGACTCATCGGTAACGGGAAGTTCATCAAAGCCTGACTGAATGAAGAGATCAAGGGCCCTTTGCAGTGTATCTGATGGTTTTACCAATGGGAAGGTTGTTCTCTCCACATCCTTTACAATGGTGAGTTTTCCTACAACTTCAAGATCCCCATCGTAAATTATTCCCCTCACATCATCCATGTTGAGGATTCCCACCAGTTTGTTTTCTCTGTTGATTACGGGGATAATGTTATATGGAGTGGTGGAGACCTGTCTCAGAGCAGTCAGAAGGTCCATATCTTCAGTTACATATGGAACCTCTTCATCAAAAGTTTTAACATCCCGTACTTTTATACTTTCAAGAACATCAACCACAAAATCTCCCCTGTGGGCGGGTGAATCAAGTTTTGAGTCCACCTGATGTTCATATATGCTCCACTTCCCCGAAAGAAGAAAGGCAAGAGATGAAGCCAGGGTTACGGGGACCAGCATATCATAATTTCCCGTCATCTCTGCAACCATCACTATTGTGGCAAGAGGTACCTTTGCAGCTGCTGCAAAGAAACTTCCCATGCCCACCATCATGTATGGAGATGGATCGGTGACAATGGCTGGGAAGAAGTGATTTAAAATTGTCCCCACGGCTCCACCTATCATCCCACCGATTACAAGGGAAGGTGCAAAGACTCCACCGGAACCCCCTGACCCGATGGTGAACGCAGTGGCAAATATTTTTGCAAGGGCGATGAGTAACATCATCCACACAGATAATTCACCCAGAAGTGCCAGTTGCATCCATCCATAGCTTGTACCTGCAACATGTGGTACAAAGAGAAGGATGAGACCTGTAAGAAGTCCCCCTAACATCGGTTTGAAGTATGGTTTTATCTTCAATATGTCAAAGTAGTGTTTTGTCGCATAGAAGACCTTCACATATATGTAGGAAAAAGGGACCATAAGTATTCCCAGAATGGCAAAAAATCCGAGTTCCTTCACATTAAAACTGTAAGGAGGAGTTGTAAAAATGGGATGCCATGAAGCAAAGAATCCGAAAACTGAATATGCAGTAATTGCTGAAATTATGGAGGGCATAACCGCCTCACCCTCAAAATCTGCCTGTCTGTAGAGAACCTCTGCCGAAAAAAGTGCTCCCCCCAGGGGTGCCCTGAATATTGAACCAATACCACCGCCCACACCTGAAAGTACAGTTATTCTTTTCTCCTTTTCATTTAAGTTGAGGAATTTTGCTAAAATGGAACCAATCCCCCCTCCAGTCTGTGCAATTGGCCCCTCTCTTCCACCTGAACCCCCTGTGCCCAGGGTAAAGGCTGATGCTATCATTTTTATTATGGGTACAATGGGTCTTATGATTCCCCTTCTCCTGTGGTATGACTCAATAACTGCATCTGTCCCGTGTCCAGCCGTCTCTGGAGCAAATTTGTAGATTATGTAACCAACAACCAGTCCTCCAAAGGCAGGTACAAACAATCTTAAAAGAGGGTTACCCGCTGAAACAGTGAGAATCTCTCCCTTCTCACCATGGGGAAGTGGCTGTATCAGTCCAGTGAAGTTTACCAGAAAGAATTTTTCAAAGTATATTAGCATGAGATTGAAAATGATTGCCGTAACACCGGTAAGAATTCCCACCACAAAGGCTATCAGGAACCATTTACTTATGCTTTTAATAGAAAATTCTCTCGCAGCAATCTTTAAAAGTCTGTTCATTTGAATATAACCAATGCCACCCCTCCAAGAAATATGAGTGCTCCCAGAATCATCCCAATTGCAAAGAGCGTTCTTGAATTGTTCTCCCTGATTTGAATCTCTTTTTCAATTTCTTTTTTGTCGTGGGAAAGTTCTTTGAGCTTGATTTTTACTCTCTGAAGTTCCGGTGGCTCAGCAAGGAGGGTTTCCTTCCTTTTCTCAGCCAGTTGTTTTATTTTTTCAGAAAACTCCTTCTCTGCTTCCTCTTTTTTGCTCTGGAGAAGTTTCTTTTCCCTGTCAATTCCATGCTTCATAATCTGAAGTTGTGTGCTTGTGTAATTCTCAAAAGGTGTTCTTGAGTTGTAGTAGAGTATAAAACTGATTGTAAAAAGGACAATTCCCCAGAAGATGAGATTAACCCTTAACAGTTTACCTACCTCCTTTCAGGGTTTCCTGCGGGAGTTTTAAATAAAGGGTTACATCTGTCCCGAGGGATGAATAAATCTCAAGTTTTTTCAGCAGGAACCAGAGTTCAGGCGCCTTCACATTTGCCACCTCGTTTCCCTCCAGAGAAATGGCAGACTGAATCAGATTCTTTTTTTCATTTTCAGCCCTTGAAATAATACTCTTTCTCTCTTCATCAGCTTCTTTCATAATTTTTTTTACCTCTGCAGCAGCTGATTCTTTCTCACTTTCAAGGAGCTCTTTTATCATGGAGGTAATTTCAGCCTTTTGTTTTTTCATGGTGACGGCATCGGGAATTATTCCCCTGATAAAGACCCTGAAACTTAACCCCGGAATCTTTGGGACGGGAGGATTTTTTATGAAGAATGTAACAGGAAGGGAGAATCCTTTTCTGTAAAAAAGTATGACCTTTTTGAGAAGAATGTTTTTTTTCTCAGGGAAAATTTTTGAAGGCTCATTTACCTCAGGTAGTAGCAGGAGGTTGATTTTGTAGTTGTTTCCTTTATGCTGGAGAGAAGTTCCCACTTTCAGAGGATTGAGTTTCCTTCTGTAAACTCTGTGTCTTTCTATAAAGGGAATATTCAGGTATATTCCTGGCCTGTCAAATGTTAGAATCCTTCCATCTCTCTTTTCAATTACTATCAAGTATCCTGGCAGAACAATACCCATTGAAAAATAGGCAATGCCAGCCAGAATAGCCAGAACAAGGAGAAAGATTACCACCCTTTTCATTTTTTAAATTGCTCCATTTTCTCAGGCGTAATGTATATCCGCTTTGCCTTCTTTACAGCCTCTTCCAGTATTTGAAGTTTCAAGAGTTCCCTGATCCTTTCAGGATGGGAGAGGTAAACAGGTTCAAGGTCTCTGTACCTCTCCCTTATTCTTTTTATCTCGTCAACTTTTTCCCTGAAAAGATTAAAGGCTTCTCTTGTTACCATAGAGGCGTAAATACGCGCCTCTTCAGTTAATCTCTCTGCATAGAGTTTTGCCCTGATGATCTTTTCTCTCTCTTCCCTTTTCTCTTTTTCCAGATTCTGAATTAAATTTTCTATTTCTCTGTCAGGAAGAGGTTTAAAATCGAATTTTTTCAGCGTCATCCCATTTTCAGATAAAAATTTTCTCACATCGGCGTTTAATACCGCGACCTTTCTTTCAAGTATCACTTCCAGTGGTAAAGTTGAAATTTTTTTAATAAGTAAGTTTGTGAGTTTGGTCCTGAATGTCTCAAGGGAGTGATTTTTTCTCGCAAAGATTAGGGGATCGTAAAGAGTGGCAGTAAGGAGAAGTTTTACCTTTATTGCCATTCCCTCGCGGGTTATTACAAATTTTTCTCCTCCCAGGAATAAATTACCGGCGGGCAGAAGCAGAATATTTCCCACAGGTTTGTAAAAAAACCAGTGTCTCCCAGGCATTTCAACTCTGTGTGGTTTTCCCAGAAGAAAGGCAACCCCGGTTTTGTCCTCAGGTATGGTGTGAACCCCCAGCCAGATCCAGTAACCCGCCAGTACAATTATTGCTACAAACAGCAGATAAAAGATAAACTTCTTCAACTCTCCTCCTTGCCCTTTCTCAGTGCTTCAAGAAATTCCAGGGGTATTGGAAAAACTATGGTGGAGGAATTCTCGGTGGATATTTCGGAGAGAGTCTGCAGGTATCTCAACTGTATGGTCATGGGATTTTTGCTCATTATCTCAGAGGCTTCTGCAAGTCTCTGTGCCGCCTGATATTCACCTTCTGCGGCGATGATCTTTGCCCTTCTCTCCCTCTCTGCCTCTGCCTGACGGGCCATTGCTCTCTGCATCTCCTCAGGGAGGTCAATGTGCTTTATTTCCACTGTACTGACCTTAATTCCCCATGGGTCTGTGTGTTTATCCAGAATGCTCTGAAGCTGTTCGTTTATCTTTTCCCTCTGGGACAGGAGCTCATCCAGTTCCACTTCTCCGCAGATGGCCCTGAGTGTTGTCTGGGCTAACTGTGAAGTGGCGGCAAAGTAATTCTCAACTTCAATAACAGATTTCACCGGATCAAGCACCCTGAAGTACACAACGGCGTTCACCTTGACAGAAACATTATCCTTCGTAATTACATCCTGAGGAGGCACATCCATAACCACCGTTCTCAGACTTACTTTAACCATTTTATCAACAATTGGAATCAAAAGAAAGAGTCCCGGTCCCTTTGCTCCTATTACTCTTCCCAGCCTGAAAACGACACCTCTCTCATACTCATTCAGAATTCTGATTGATGAGAGAAGAATGAAGAAAATAATGATCAGTGCAGTTATGAGCCCCATTTAGCCCTCCTCTCTTTTAAGTTTTTCAACCTCAAGTTTCATGCCCCTGACTCCCACAACTTTAACGGGGGAACCCTTTTCAATTTTCTCCTTTGCAAATGCGTCCCAGTATTCTCCATGAACAAAAACTTTTCCCCTTTCCTCGATATCCGTGACAGCCTCTCCTTCCTCTCCGATTAATCCTTCATATCCTGTTTTGACCTGATTTCTGTGAGCCTTGTATATGAGGAAGGATACAAGAAGAATTGCACCTCCAAGGGTTATTGTGCTTCCGAGAATCACAGATTTTCTCAACTCTATTCCAGAAGATTGATTGAATAGAAGAAGTGATCCGAGGAGAAAGGAAATTACCCCGGCAACAGCCAGTACCCCCATTGTTGGCAGAAAGAGTTCCAGAACTATGAGAATCATGGCAAGGATTATCAGCAGAAGACCCCCGGTGTTTATCGGGAGGAATTGAAAGGCAATTGCTGCAAGTATCAGGGCAATCCCTCCCACCACTCCTGGAAGTATGGCTCCAGGATGTGAAAGTTCAAAGTAGATTCCAAGCATCCCGATGAGCATAAGAATGTAGGCAAGTTCAGGGTGTGCAAGTGTGTTGACAATTCTGTATCTCATGCTCATTGGAAAGTAAATCAGGGTGGCACCGCTGGTATTGAGGGTAACCCTGTTCCCCCTCACAACGACACTTCTGCCTGAAATCTTTTCAAGAAGTTCCAGCGGGGAATTTGCAATGACATCGATGACCTTTTTCTTCAGCGCTTCCTCTGCAGTGGCAGTTATGCTTTTTCTCACTGCATCTCTTGCCCATTTTACATTTCTTCCTCTCATTTTTGCTATTGATTCAATGAAAGCAACAGCATCGTTTTCAACCTTTTTCAAAAGTATTTCCTCATTCTTGCTCTTACTCCCCTTTCCTATAGCGATAGGATGGGCTGCTCCTATGTTTGTTCCGGGTGCCATGGCCGCTATGTGAGCTGCAAGGGTTATAAAAACCCCCGCCGAACCCGCATGAGCACCGGGAGGGTATATGTAGACTATAACAGGTACGGGAGAATTGAGAATAGATTTTACGATTTCCCTTGTTGAGGTTAACAAACCACCCGGGGTATCCAGTTCAATTAAAACTGCCTGGAAATTTTCTCTTGTCGCTTTTTCAATTCCACTTTTTATGTACTCTGCTGTGGCGGGATTAATTGTGGCATCTATTTTCAGCACAAGAACCCTGTTATTTGCTGCTAAGATATTTATCTGAAATAAAAGGGAAATGAGAAGCAGAAGCCCTGTTTTCATTGAATATCTTCCAGCAGTTTCTTTAATGTTTTCAGGTCCTCCCATGCCTCCTTCTTCCTGACTGGGTTTCTGAGTAAAAAGGCGGGATGGTAGGTGGGAAGAACTTTTCTTCCATTTATCACCATTACCCTTCCCCTTATCTTTGTGATGGGCATCTTCTGTCCTGATAGGGCTGTTATGGCGGGTTTTCCAAGGGTAACGATTAACTGTGGATCAATTATTTCAATCTGTTTCTGCAGAAGGGGGGCACAAGCAATTACCTCATCCTTTTCAGGCTCTCTGTTATTTGGTGGTCTGCACTTCACGATGTTTGTGATGTAAACATCCTCCCTTTTCAACCCGATAGATTGTAACATCAGTGTAAGCAACTGTCCTGCTCTTCCCACAAAGGGTCTTCCCTGTCTGTCTTCTTCTTCTCCCGGTCCTTCGCCTATAAAAATCACTTTACTTGCCGGATTCCCCTCACCAAAGACTATATTTGTTCTCCACTGGTGTAATTTACACCGGTTGCAGTTATCCCATTCCCTGTAAAGTTCTTCAAGCATTTTCCCCTTCTTTTCCTGCAGTTCCCTCTCCCTTTCACGGGGAAGCTGGAATTCTCTGTATCCTGTTTCTCTCAAAAATCTCAAATACTCTCTGGCAATTCTGATCGTTTCTTTCACTTTACTTTAATGAGCCTTTCCTGTAAAATAATTTTTACATAAGATCAGTGTAAATGCAAACATGACATTACTTTTTTTAACTTTTTTTTTGATGCTTTTTCCTTTCCATCTCTATGGGTGGGGTGGTGTTGCTCACTATTACTTTGGCCAGTTGATTCTGGAAAATGCAGGTCTGATTTCCTCCACTGCGGCAGCTGTGATTGTTGAGTATCCTTACGATTTTCTCTATGGTCTCCTTGCCGCTGATATCATCATTGGTAAGAAATATACCACATGGGAGAATCATTCACACAACTGGGAAGTTGCTTTTTCTCTTTTCACCCTTGCAGACAGAGAGTATAAAGTATCCTTTGTGTGGGGTTATCTTTCTCATCTTGCCATGGATGTGATCGCTCATAATTTTTTCCTGCCGGAGATGTTCATCAGGTATTACCATGGAAAGATGAGAAACCACTCCTACTGGGAGATGAAATTTGAAACATGTTTTCCAGACTCCGTGTGGTTGAGTATTAGAAAGGTTGAGAAGGGTGCCCACAGGGAAGATGATGAAGTTTTGCGGGCCGGGCTCAAACCAACCCTCTTTTCATTTGCCATAAACAGGAGGCTTTTTGATCTCCTTTCTCTACAGAGAAGGGTGAGGGCGTGGAAAAATGTTATAAGGAGAATTTCAACCAGGTCAATTTACAAGATTCCCGAAGATAGAAGGGATTTTTATATAAACCGCAGTGTCGATGCTGCACTGGATATTCTTGAAAATGGAGAGAATGCTTTTATTACCTCTCTTGATCCCACGGGAAGGTCATCCATCAGAAATGGTTTCCAGATAAAAAGAAAATTGAGGGAGCTCAGAGACATAGCTGGAGAGGAAGTGGTCAATTCTCTGATTCTTGAAAATATTCCTCAAATTCCTGCGGGAAAATTCAGCCTGAGGGGTAACAGGGAGGATGGGGTATGAAAGTAAAGCTGATCTATTTTCTCTGGATTGTCCTCATTTTTCTGATCATTCTTGAAATTTATCAGTTGATATGGGGTCCGGATGGAGTGAAGGAATATTTAACTCTAAGGCGTAACAGAGCAGTTATTGTTGAGAGAATAAAACAAAAGGAGATTGAAAAT